>CAMWPE010000176.1 GCA_947176055.1 uncultured Desulfovibrio sp. | reverse complement strand
CTTTTTATTTCGATGATCCCGGGAGGACGCGCTAACAGCGCGTTATTCGCGGCATTTTAAGCGACGGACGAAGCCGCCGCGCTGATAGAAATTTATTTTTCATTCTCCCCGCGCCAGCCGCGCGTCTTATTGATGGGTGTATGGACGTAAATCGCCGCGAACAAGGCCGATTGAACAAACCCTAGCCTATCGGGTCATTTTAAAGATATCGTGTTTGCCCGCTTCAATTTCCTTTTGCGCCGTAATTAAGTTTCTCGTAAATCGCCTTTTGTAGTTAATCTCTTCCGCGCGTGTTCAATCATCAGCGTATCGTGCCAACGAGACAGGCGAGTCGGCTAGATAACCGGGTGGGAGCCAAGAAAAGACCGGCGATTATCCCCGTCTGTTAAAACATCTTTACGAAGTTAACGGCGAATCTAATTCCGGCCAACAGACAATCCGCGCTTTTGGCGGGTAAAATATGAAATTGCCAGTTCAGTTATGTTGACTTGAGAAGCATCGAGATCGCTCGTTTAACAAAGCGATTTTGGTTAGCCGTCAAGTGGTAAATTTATGTAAAATTTTCTGTGCAGTTAGACTCTCCGCTTTCTGAAATATAAAGCTGTCAAGGAGTTGGAGCGCTGGATGACAGCGGAGCCTGTTCCCGGACGCGACGGCCGCCGGTAAACGATAACTAAAAATGAAGCTCCGGCTCATCGCCTTTTGCCGGAGCGTATCGCTTCCAAAAGCTTTTCGCAACGAATGAGCGCCCGCGATGGAGAAATTTCCTCGTCTTTTAATGCCTTAAGTATTTCAATACCTTCGCTTCTATCAAAATAATTGTGAAGTTCGGCCATATGGAGAATAACAATTACGTTCTTGAATTGCTCCTGTTCGGACAACGTTTCCTCCGCCATTTTGAATTCGCTAATTTTTTGCCAGATATTCTCCTTTAATTTACGGCGCCTTTCATCGTGAGCGCCGCATTTTCGCGCCAATTTTCCAAGTCCGTAAGCGAGCGCTCCTCCGCCAGCGGCGCATCCCGCGATCCATCCTACTGGCGTCGCCGCGACAAAAGAAAAGCCCATTGCCGAGGCCAACCATGAAACGCCTGTTATCGCGGTCGCTCCCGCCGCTCCGGCAATCAAGGGCGCCGCCGCCGCGCCTCCGGTAGCTCCCAAAGCCACAAGCGCGATATTGGCCAAATCGCCAAACCCGTCGCGTCCTTTCTTTTCCAGCTTAATCAACATCTTCACATATTCTTCTGGAGAATTTTTTAAGTCTTTCATTCCAACTCTCCTATTTTATTTCTGCTTTCAGAGTATTGAAGATCTCCGCGAGAGTTTTGAAAAAATCTTTCGCGATAAGTATTAACCCTTCAAAAGGCGACGCGGGATCGGAACGCGAGCAATAATCAAGTTTCGCGCCAACGCAAAAGCCGTAAGCCGCTCCTATGGCGGTCGCGACAGGAGCAAGCAACGGACCAATAAAAGGAACCATGGAAGACAGCGCGCCAATGGACGCGCCTAGCGCCATCCCAATCGCGGCGTTGGGATGCTCGCGGATAAATTCGACGATCTTCAAAATTATTATTTTGCCAACGCGCGCGGTTTTTTCGCCAATCTTTTTTGTAACGTCCCACAAAGTTTCCATGCGGGTCAAAACGGAGACGGGAATCCCCCTGTTTCCTAGCCAGACCATAATATCCGTCATATCCATATCGCCGGTTCGCGAGTCAAGGGTTATCAATTCTTTTAAGGCTACGTTCGCGTTCATATTTTCTCCGGGTTGTTTTTAGTCCGCTTAAAATTATCTTTTACTGTTGTCAAATACAATAGCTTTCGCGCGTTAAATTTTGAAAATCCTTTTAATTCCGCTCCGGATTAACCGTTTCTAAAATTTACCCGCGCGGATTTGCGCATTAAAAGCTGCTCTCCCGTCTTTTCGCGCGGGTTATTCAAGCGCTTTTTTAAGATGACAATTTTTTAAATGTCTCATGAGCGGCGACGCGGAAAAATCCCTCTCCTATCGCCCTGATTGTTTTCGCGCTTTCGCCGATTATACTTTAAATTAACGCGCGTTGTCTCGAACTCAAAAAGAAAAGGATCCTGCCGTGGGCGCGCATCCGGAAGCTTTAAACTCTGTGCGGGGACGTGTCAGATCTGGGAAAAAGGCCCTTATTGGCGTCGCTATCGTTGTTTTCGCGATAGTATTTTGCGCGGCCTTGTTTTTCTGCGAGGGTCGCGTAGAGCTGGCGCGCGACGGTATTCTTAACCGTTTTAAAGAAGAACAAACAGGTTTCGCGGAGCAAAAACATCGCGAGATTCGCGTCTGGCGCAACGAGATGATCAATCAGGGGCGTTACGTCAGCTCGTCCGATCTTTTCCGGCGATTCATTAATGGCGTCCGGAATCTTCCGCCGGACAAACTTGCGGAACTTTCGCAGCCTGACGCGCTTTATAACAGCGACGCTGACATTCGCGTTCTGTCCGGTCAGCTTTCCAAGATCCGCGGGGTATTAAAATCATGCATGACCCGCCGCTCATGGGCCGACGCCCGCCTGCTAACGCCGACTGGCGCCTCCATGGTCGAGCCATCCTTTTCCAGTCCCCTCGCGGCGGCGCAAATAGCGATAAGTCGCCGGGCCGCGCAGACGCGCTTGACTGTTTTTGGACCAATTCGCCAGACGGACAACGGATATTATATTGATATGGCCGACCCGGTGTTTGAAGAAGCGGGAACAGGGAACAAAGACGCGGTGATCGGGGTTTTTTTCGCCAGCTTGCCATTGGATCAGCCATTAATGGCTTTTTTGTCCCTGAAAGACGAAAGTTCGGAAGATCTGGTTCCCGCCATTGTAAATCAGGAAGGCGCGTCGCTTTTCGCCGTTTTCTCCCAAAATGGCAAATTGATTCAGGGACCCGTTTACGAAGGGATTGAGAAGATAGCCAACGAGACATTCGCGGAGCGCGAGGCTTTGACGGGGAGGGGAAATGCCTATTCCATGGGAATTCCCCTGCTCGATTTAAACTGGATTTATTTTGTCGAGACCCCGGCTACGAAGGTCAACCGCCTCCTGGGCGGACTAAAAAAACAGATTTACGGCGTTGGCATTCTGGCCAGTATCGTCGCCGCTATGTTGGCATCCTGGCTATGGAGTCATTATACCGGCAGACGTCAAAAGGAAGACGCCCAGCGTTACGAAAAACTTTGGCGCGTAATCAGCGAACAAAAACTGGTTCTGGACAGCGTTTACGCTTCGTTTAAGGCGGCAATCCTCCTCCTGGACTACCATGGTAATATAAAGCTCGCGAATCCGCTCTTCGGAGAATTGTTTGACAAAAGAGATGTCGCGGAAAACGCTCCGCTCGGCGAATGCATTCCCGCCGACGACGCGATAAAAATTATTGAATACATGCGTTACGCCCGCGACGCCGATTCCGAAGCTTCCCTTGAGCTTACTTTGCCCACCTACGGCATTAACAAGGATGGAACGCCGGAAGACCGGTTATATCGCGTTACGCTGTATCCTTACAGCGAAGGCGCGAGAGCGTCGTCCGCATTCAAAGGGTGCGTTATAATTTTCAAGGATATTACGAAATTTCGCCAGGAAGCCATCGAAAGCGGCAGACAAAAAGAAATTGCCATGGAGAGACAGGAAGCGCTTATTCAGGCTTTCGTCCGGGCTGTGGAGAGCGTTGATCCCCATCTTGCGGGTCATACTGAGAAAATGGCCGGTCTCGCCGATCTATTAGCCAAAGAATTATTGCTCACCCCCGAAGAAACAGAAACGCTTCAACTTGCGGCGAAGCTGTCGCAGTTGAGCAAAATCTTCATTCCCAGTGAAATTCTCCTGAAACGGGGAACGCTGACTCCCGCCGAAAAGCGGAAGATAGACGAGGCCGCTCTTCACGCTAACCGGACGCTGGACGGTTTGCGCTTCGATCTGCCAGTGGCGGAGACAGTCCGGTTTATGAGCGAGCGCGTCGATGGAACTGGAAAGCCCAAAGGCTTGAGGGGGGAAGAGATAAGTTTGCCGGGGCGAGCGCTCGCGGTAATCAACGCTTTTGTCGCCATGACCAGCGCCCGCGTTTACCGGGATGGCGAAAAACTTACTCGCTTGCGGGCCATGGAAACCCTGCGTCGCGATTCCGGATTCGATGAAACTGTTGTGATCGCTCTGGAAAGCGTTTCCCCCAAGGACCTGGATAAAATACTGGGAACCGAAGACTCAAAAGGGAGGAATAGTCCTGAATAAGGCTCCCGGAATACTTACGGAGCAGTTTTATCTATCCTCGTATATTCTGGGATTCATGGAGCCGAAGACGCACATCAGCTCGTAGGGAATAGTTCCGGCCATATCCGCCAATTCCTGCAAATCAACGGGTTTTACGCCGTTGTCGCATTCGCCGCCGGCGATCCAGACAGCGTCCCCCGGCTTGACTTCCGGTTGATCGCTGATATCGATCATGAACATTCCCATGCAGATCTTTCCCAGCTGACGCGTCCTTCTCCCATTTAGAACCACCCGCGCCTTGTTGGATAATTTGCGCGAATATCCCTGGGAGTAACCGCAACCCACAATGGCGATACGCATGGGACGTCTGGCCGTAAAGGAGCACCCGTAAGAAACGCTCTGTCCTTTTTCAAGGGCGCGCGTCGCCGTTACCGGCGCGGTTACGCTCATGGCCCATTCCAGCTCCGCGCCCAACCCCGCGCTCGTGGTGTTGTGAAATGGATTTCCTCCGTACAGGATAAGTCCGGGGCGAAAAATTTCGTTCCCGGCCTCCGCCCGCGACAGGGAAGCCGCCGAATTGCCCAGGGATGAGCGTATCTCCGGAAAGACCTCTTTCACGCTTTTATAAAAATTATTGAAAATTCCCCTTTGGTAGGCTGTGTAGCCAGATTCTTCGGGATTGTCCGCGCAGGCGAAATGGGAGGCGAAAAGGACGGGGCGCAGGTTATCGCTTCCGCGCAAAGCATCCAGAAGTAACCCGCCTTCGTAGGGAGAAAACCCGAGCCTGCTCATGCCGGTGTCGCATTTAATGCAGATTTTTTGAGGCTTCGCTATTCTCGCCCCGGCCATATC
This sequence comes from uncultured Desulfovibrio sp., assembly GCA_947176055.1. GTDB lineage: Bacteria > Desulfobacterota > Desulfovibrionia > Desulfovibrionales > Desulfovibrionaceae > Desulfovibrio. Next base: position 103 of record CAMWPE010000176.1, on the reverse strand, counting down.
CAAATCCTGAAAACTGCCTACCAGCGGAATGATATCGTACTTCTGCGCTAAATCCCAATCTTCCGGAGAAAGGCAGCCCATAAGCGCGACAATTTCCTGGCCG
>CAMWPE010000175.1 GCA_947176055.1 uncultured Desulfovibrio sp. | reverse complement strand
AAGCTGGAAACACAAATGCGCCGTCAGGAGAAAATGGACGCCATAGGCACGCTGGCCGCGGGCGTGGCGAATGAAATTCGAAATCCCATGAGATCCATTAAGGGTTACGCCACGTATTTCAAGCAGAAATTCAGCGAAGGCGGCGAAGACAGGGAAGCGGCGGAAGTCATGCTGGCCGAGGCGAACAGGCTCAACCGGGTGATTAGCGATCTCCTTGGCTTGTCGGCGCAAGGGAGCATGAAGCCGAAACCTGTCGATCTTACGGCTGTCGCGACGCATGTATTGCGGCTTCTGCGGCAGAACGCGGCTTCACGCCGGATAAGTCTGGTCTCGAAGTTCGCTCCGCGCATCCCGCTGGTCATGGCGGACATGGAAAAAATCAGCCAGGCCTTGCTTAATCTTTGCCTTAATGGACTGGACGCCACCCCGGAGGGCGGAACATTGACTGTGGCGATTTCCGGAGGCAAGAATCGCGTCTGCCTTATGGTTCGCGACAACGGCTCGGGTATTCAGCCGGAAATTATGGAAAAAATATTTGATCCCTACTTTACCACCAAAGGCGCGGGCACGGGGTTGGGACTGGCCATGACTCATAAAATCGTCCGCGAGCATAATGGCGAGATTGACGTTCGTTCCCGGGTGGGAAGCGGCGACGAGGCGGGGGAGACGATTTTTAAAATATGGTTGCCGGTCGCCCGCTAACGCTGCAAAAGACAGTTTCGCGATCAGTCGGAGGAGAAAGTGAACGCTAGCAGAGTGCTGGTAGTCGACGACGAAAGCGCGCACAGAAGCATGTTAAAAACGATGCTCCGCTCCTGGGGCTATAATGTGGAAGAGGCCGCCGACGGAGACGAGGCCGTCGATCTTGTCCGCGAAAAGCCTTACGACATTGTGCTTACAGACGTCCGCATGGCGCGGATGGACGGCATTGACGCCTTAAAATCCATTCTCGCTTTTAATCCCGCCTTGCCGGTAATCTTGATGACAGCCTATTCTTCCGTGGAGACCGCAGTCGACGCCTTGCGGGCCGGAGCTTACGATTATTTGGTAAAACCGCTGGATTTTGATCTTCTCAAGGAGACGCTCGAGCAGGCTATAGAAAGATCCCGGCATAGCGTGGAAAACAGGGAGTTGCGCCGGCAACTTTCCGAAACTTCGGAGATTCCGCAGATTCTGGGCAAAAGTCCGGCGTTGCGGACAATGCTGGATTATATAGCCGCCGTCGCTCCCACAGAGGCGACTGTGCTGATTACTGGCGAATCCGGGACAGGCAAAGAGCTGGTGGCGCGCGCTTTGCATAATGGCGGCTCGCGTTCCGACAAGCCTCTGGTCACTGTCAATTGCGCCGCGCTATCCGAGAATTTGCTTGAATCGGAACTTTTTGGGCATGAAAAAGGCTCGTTTACCGGCGCGGACAAGAGACGGGAAGGACGTTTCGCGCAGGCTGACGGAGGCACGCTTTTTCTGGACGAAATCGGCGAAATGCCCTTGTCCGTGCAGGCCAAGTTATTGCGCGCTTTGCAAGAAGGGGAAATTCAACGGGTGGGATCGGATTCGCCAATAAAGGTCGACGTCCGCGTCATCGCGGCTACGAACCGGGATTTGCGGCAGGAAGTCAAGGAAAAGCGCTTCCGCGAGGATCTATATTTCAGGCTAAATGTGATCGTCATCGAAACTCCCCCGTTGCGGGCCCGGGCCGGGGATATTCCATTGCTGGCCGCGAGCTTCGTTCAAAAGTTCGCGGAGAAGAATCATAAAAGTATCAAAGGCTTTACGCCCCAGGCTCTTGACTGTATGACGCGTTACTCCTGGCCTGGAAATGTCCGCGAGCTGGAGAACGCCGCGGAAAGGGCCGTAATTCTCTGTCGCAGCGACCTTATCTCCGAAGCCGATCTGCCTCCTAACGTAGCCAACGCTCCGCCCGCGGTTCCCAGCGCGTCGGAGGGAGGCGCGTCGCTGGCCGGTTTGTCCCTTGACGAGCTTGAAAAGCAGGCCATCGAAAGCATGATGAGGGAAACCGGCGATAATAAAAGCGAAGCCGCGCGCCGCCTGGGCATCACGCGGGCTACCTTGCATAATAAATTGCGCAAATACGGGATTGATTAGGCGGGAATTCGCGTCAAAGCGCCATTTTTGGTTGACGGCGACCGGCGTAGTTATTGCGCTTTAAACCTGACTCTATGTTTAGCGACGGCGCTTTTAACCGCGTCCGCCATAATTTGTTTAAACGGCTCGCTTATAGCCAGAGCCTCATCCTCCGGATGAACGATCACCGCCGCCTCCAGCAACACGGCCGGAACGGCGGCGTTTTTCAGGACAACGAGATCGTCGTATAGATAAATACCCAGGGTTTCATCGACCGGAACCTTGTTTTCGCCGCTTATAGCTTCGCTGTGATGCGAGCTTGGCGCGAGACCTCTCCGGCGCAACTCGACCGCGAGATCCTTCGCGAAGGCCAACGAATCGTAATAGCGCGGATTTTTTCCAGATATAAACAAAGAATAGCCACTTGCCTTGCGCGAGACCGGCGCGTTGTTTATTTTTTGAATGAACCGGGGTTGGACCGAGTCGTGGTGAATCGACAGGAAGAGATCGAAGTCTTTGGACAACGCGGCGCGTTCGCGCAATTCGCGCTCTTCGCCAGGTTTTCTGGATAACTCTATGCGGATGTCCTTGTCTTTGATATTATTGGCAATAAAACTGGCCAAATTATCGTTATAGAGATATTCCGGGGCTCCGGCGCAACTCGTCGCGCCCGGACTTTTTGGGCTATGTCCCGGATCGACGAGGAGAACGATTGGAAATAAATGGGATGGAAAAAGTAAAAAGAATATGACAATAAAAAAGTTTATTTTATGAAGATAAAAAATGATAGACATATTAGCGTATTTATAGGGCAGGCGTTTGTATTAACGCAAGAGTTTATTTAAAATCCATTTTACGCCTATATCGACAGCTTTATCAATAATTACCTCTTTGGCTTTCTCAACAAGTGGATCGTAATCGTAGTTTCTATCCTCTTCAACCAAAGATATTTGCGAAGCTGAATTTTGTAGAATATTTGAATAGTCTAAACTGTTAATAAAGTTATCAATATCCTTCTTGGTATAATCAGGGTTGCTATCTAAAAAATTTGCTATTCGGGATAATAGAATTGCGCGAGAGTACGTAGATATATCCATACATTGTACATGTATCATAAGAGTAGTTAACCGATTTCAGATATCCTATCTCTTTTTCTCTGCCATCTCTTACCCATTTTCTCTGATCCTCAAGTACAAATTTAAAATTATCTTTACTTAATAGAGATTTTAAATACTTCCAGCTCTGATTCATCTCTTTTTCGGAATGGGCATAATTGGCCTGTTTAAGGCACTCGTTATATAGCTTGCCGGTCATGGGGAAGGCTTCTCTAGCCCATCCAAAAATTATAAAAGTAATAAAAATTAGTAGGATAAATTTCATGATTCCGCCTGTTTGGAAGCACGAAGTCAAAGTGGATCGCGTTTAAAAGAGCGAGGAGTTTCCTTTGTGGGACATTCTCGCTGGCGTATCCTCGAGGAAAAGCATCCGGAAACGATTGGATAGAGTCAATCCAAACGCGCTGGGATAGAGACGCGTCTTGCGCCAAGATTGACCGGAAACTATTTTGAAGAATTTGGCTTGCTAATAAGTGTTGCTAAAATAAACCATATTGTAAAGTTATCGGGACGCGGAAATGTGGAAGCAAGACTATTTTTGCTGAGTTGGAATGATATCGTCTCGTTTTAGGCCAGTCTCTCGCTAGTTTTAGAGAACACCCAGGAGCGCAGGAAAAGATAACGTATTTTATGTATATTAAATGAAATATCGCTTTGACGTCGTTCAGGAAACGGAAGGTTTTACGCGCGGACGCGAAGCGCGGATGCGCCGATTAGCTTTCGTCGCTCTTTTTGACGGCCCCGAAATGTTTGGGAGCGATCTGGACGCAAACCAGGCAACCGGAACAGAGATTATTGTCCACGCGCAGTTCGCCGTTTTTGCGGTAAAAGGCGGGGCAACCCAGCTCGCGCATGCATTTGTCAGCCTCTTCGCCTTGAGCTTTTACCGTAGCGACGATATTTTTGCCTTTTTTTAGCGTCCGCCTGGCGAACAAGGCGCACGGCTCTTGCGCTATAAGAACCCGCGTCCCGTCCAGATCCTTGAGCCGACGCATGGCTTTTAATAGATCAGGCAACTGGCCGCCGCGAACCTTTTCGCAGACTTTGACGCCGAGCCCGCGGACTACGCTTTCGATATCCAGATGTTCGGCATGCTCGCCCAGGACTTCCTGAACTACTCCAGGATTGGGCTGATGGCCGGTCATGGCCGTCGAGCCGTTGTCCATGATGACCAATAACAGGTCATGCTTGTTGAAAACCGCGTTTAGCAAACCAGTCATGCCCGAATGGAAAAAGGTGGAATCGCCTATGAAGCCCACCACCGGTTTTTTTGAAGCGCGGGAAAAACCGGATCCGGCCGAGACCGACGAGCCCATGCAGATCATGAAATCGGCTCCCCTGAGCGGCGGCGCGGCGCCCAAAGTGTAACATCCTATATCATTGGAATAATAGACGTCGTCGCCGAACACTTTGCGGGCGGCGTAATAAATGGTCCTGTGGGCGCAGCCCGGACAGAGAATGGGCGGGCGTCCCGGCAAATTTTTTCCGGTTTGTCGCGCGGGCGATTTTTCGGCTTTCCCCATCCAGCGGAGAATGCGCTCCCGGACCAGGGACGTCGAATATTCGGACTGGCTTGTCAATTTCGCGTCTTTGCCGGATATGTTCGTAGTCGCTCCGGCTTCCTGGGCAATAGCGCGAATATCCCTTTCCAGAATGGGATCGCCTTCCTCCAGAACAAGAACGTTCCGACATCGGGAGAGAAAGGCAACGATTTTATTTTTAGGCAGGGGCCAGGTCATCCCCAATTCGAGAACGGCTGTTTCGTCGGCCAGATTCGAGAGGCGGAGAGCGTCGTGGAGATAATCGCGGGCCGCGCCCGAGGCTATGATCCCAAACTCGAATGAACCGTCCGGAAATCGGCTTTTGTTGAAAACGCTTTCTTCGGACAGAGCCGCCGCGCGTCGCATTTGCGCTTCGAGAGCCAGATGCCGTTTTCTCGCGACCATTGGCGCGGGCACGAACCGGCCGGGATCGCGTTTGAATTCGCCTTGCTCCGGCCGCGCGACATGGGAGAGGAC
>CAMWPE010000174.1 GCA_947176055.1 uncultured Desulfovibrio sp. | reverse complement strand
AAGGAATGCCAAGGCTTTTTACACCTTGGCATTCTTCATTATACCCAAATTTGGCGTCTCCAACGGGATTTGAACCCGTCTTGGCGGCTTGAGAGGCCGCTGTCCTAACCGGATAGACGATGGAGACGCGCGTCCCTTTTCTTGTAAAAACTTTCCCGCCACTTGTCAACACGCCGCGTCATTTTTTTGTAGTCTCTGGTCTAACATAATAATATCATTATAGATGCTCGCCCCAAGCGTTTTCTGGCCCGTTCGGCGAGCCGGATTCCGGTTCGCGTCGCGAATTCGACTCTTTCGCGGTTATTTAAACAGCGGAGCGGGAATCAGGAGGCGAAAGCTCCGTCATGTAGCCAATTTTTTGAACACTGATGAGGAATTACAATATTTTCAATAAGTTATATTTTGGCAAGGTTATTGCTATGAGACTTGCGAATATACTATGGCCGGAGGCTAAAACGAGAGGTTATGAATATGCCAGCTTTTTTACTTAATTTCGCCAATAACTGCAAGGCTTTCTGGAATAAGCTCGGGCTCGTTCAGAGGATTTCCCTGGCGGCCGGAGCGGTTTTAACGCTGGCCTGTATCATTGGATTTTCCCTTTATCTGGGACGCGTGGAATACAAGGTTTTATATTCCAATCTGGGACCGGAAGACGCCGCCCAGGTTGTCAAAAGTTTGCAAGCCGAAAAAATCCGTTATCAGCTTACCGACAATGGAACCACCATCATGGTGCCGCAGGACGTGGTTTACGATCAGCGCATCAAGATCGCCGGCAACGGCGGCCTGGTGGGTCAGGGAATCGGTTTTGAGATATTTGACAAAGTGAAAGTCGGCCAGACCGACTTCGTGCAGAAGATCAATTATACTCGCGCCTTGCAGGGCGAGTTGTCCCGCACGATCAGCGAGTTCCCCAGCGTGGAGAGCGCGAGGGTGCATCTGGTTATGCCGCAGCGCAGCCTGTTCGTAGAGGAGCGGCAGTCTCCCTCCGCCTCCGTTGTGCTGAAGCTCAACCGGCCTAATGTCAAGCCCGAGCAGAAAGAGATCGATTCCATTTTGAACATGATGGTCATGGCCGTGGAAGGTCTGGACAAGAGCCGCGTTTCTATCACCGACAATGGCGGCAAGGTCCTGTATCAGCCCGAAGAGGACGGTCTGGCCGGAATCAGCTCCACGCAGCTTGAGCACAGGCTTCAGGTGCAGCGCAACCTGGAGAGAAGAATCGAGGAAATGTTGCAACCCATTTTCGGCTCCGGTCGCGTAATCGCGAAAGTCAACGCCGATATGGATTTCAGCCAGAAAACCATTCGCCGAGAGATATTTGATCCCGAGAAGACCGTTGTGCGCAGCGAGCAGAGGAGCGAGGAATCGCAGCAGGGTCAGGCGAATCTGGAAGCGGGAGCCCCCGACGCCAATTTCCGCGGCGACGGAATCACCGGCTCTGTCTCCAATCAGAACGGCACCCGCGAAACCAGGACCACCAACTACGAAATCAACCGCGAAGAACAGCAGATTATAGCCAATGTCGGCGAATTGCGCAGATTGACGGTTGCGGTTATTATCGATGGATCGTATGAAAAGAGCGAGGGAGCGTGGTCCTTTGTTCCCCGCAAGCCCGAAGAGCTGGATCGCGTGCGCCAGCTGGTGTCCAACGCGGTGGGTCTCAATGTAAGCCGCGGCGACTCCCTGGAAGTAAGCTCGGCTCCTTTCAACGACTCCGAGCCGCCGCATGAGCCGAATTTTGGCGATATGCTAGCCGATTACGCCGAAAGGCTCGGCAAGCCCCTGCTGAATGCCCTGCTCGCCTTCCTTTTCCTGATGCTGGTTGTCCGGCCCGTGGTTCTGGCGCTTATCAGGCCGAAAGTGGAAGCCGGCGAGATGGTGGAAGGCCTGGAAGGTTTGCCCTCCGCCGAAGAGCAACTGGCCCTGTATGAATCTCTCGAGGAAGCGGCCCGGGCGGAGCCGGAGCAACTGGAAGACTCCGAAGACGACGAAGAGCTGGTGTTCCAGGATATAGAAGCGCTGAAAGCCCATATATTCACTCTTTCGGACAATCACATGGAACAGGTAGTAACCCTTGTCAGGGGATGGATGAAGCAAAATGAAGCAGTCCGGGCCTAAAAATAAAGGCATCGACAATCTTCCGGCCTCGCTGGAAGAATTAAAAGCCTTGCGGCTCGCGCAGCGGGCGACCAATCGCAGAGTTGAGGAATTGAAAGAAAAGCTGTTCCGTATTACAGAACAGCATATGGAGCAGACTGTCAGCATTATCCGCAACTGGATGAAACCCGCCAAAAAATAGTACCGGCCGGTCTTCCCCAAAAGGGGAGGCCGGTCTTTTTTATATCGCGAAGATCCGGCGCGCGGAGAGGAATATAAATTTTAAGGAGCTGTGTTCATGGATTTGACAGGCCCGCAGCGCACCGCCGTGCTATTGCTGGCGATGGGCGACAAATTTACCACCGACGTGTTCAAGCGCATGGAGCGCAAGGAAATAGCGGAAGTGTCCAAGGCCATTGTGGAGCTTGGTCCCATACCCAAGGAGACAGTGGAAGAGGTGCTTCGCGATTTTCACGAGTCTCTTGTCGACGGAGTGGACATGATTTCCGGCGGCAGCGACACGGCCAAAAGATTGCTGGCCAGGAACCTCGATCCCGAGACTGCGAAATACGTCATGGACGCCTTGAGCCTGGACACCGGTCCCGCGCCTTTCCGCGACCTGGAGCAGGTCAGTCCCAGGTTGCTTTCGCAGATCCTGCGCAACGAGCATCCGCAGACGCTGGCCCTGATCATGGGCCATCTCAATCCTGATCAAGCGGCGAATTTGCTGACGAGCCTGCCGGCCGGCGTGCGAGCCGAGGTTTTGACGCGTCTGGCCAAACTTGAGTCTGTGCCGGAAGAGATGCTCATGGAAGTCGATAAAGTTCTGACAAGCCAGTTGATCGCCATGGGCGGCAAGGAAGGCAAGAAGGTGGGCGGCGTAGGCTCCGTGGCCGAAATCCTGAACGCCACCGATCGCGCGACCGAAGAGGAAGTGCTGTCCGAAATAGAGGAAGAATCGGCGCAGATGGCCGAGGACATACGCAACTTAATGTTTGTCTTCGAGGATTGTCGCAATATTGACGACAAGGGCGTTCGCGAATTGCTAAAAGAGATTTCTAATGATACTCTTGTGTTGGCCCTGCGCGGAGCCAGCGACGAACTGAAGGAAAAATTCTTCAAGAATATGTCGGAGCGCGCGGGAAACATGATCCGCGAGCAACTGGAATTCATGGGACCCACCAAGATCTCCGACGTGGAAGGCGCGCAACAGAATATCGTCAAGGTCGTGCGCCGGCTTGAAGCGGAAAACAAGGTCGTGGTCAGCAGGGGCGGCGGAGACATCTTCGTTTAGAGCAACATCATTTGATCGCGGGAGGTCGCGTTATGGACAAGAAAGTCGCTTTGATTGGCGCGAGCGGATTTGTAGGCAAACATATTATGAACCAGCTCCTTTCCCGGGGCTACAATGTCGAAGCTCTTGTTCGCAATCCGGAAAGAATCACCCTGCAAACGCCGGCGCTTACGGTTAAAAAGGTCGATGTCAGCGACGAAAAGGCCCTCGCCGCTTTGCTCAAGGGTTACGAACTGGTAATCAGCGCCTATAATCCCGGCTGGAGCAATCCCAATATCGCCGCGGACACAACCGCCAATTATCCGAAGATCGTTCAGGCCTGCAAGGACGCCGGGGTAAAACGCCTTCTCATCGTCGGCGGCGCGGGCTCTCTGGACGTCAAACCCGGCGTCAAACTCATGGACACAGATGCCATTCCGGCCTATATAAAACCCGCCGTTCAGGCCCTGGGCAAATTCTATCTCGATACCTTGCGCAAGGAAGACGGTCTGGACTGGGTCTTCTTTTCGCCAGCCGCGGAACTGACCGACGATAAGTCCGGCAAGCCGACCGGTAAATATACCGTGAAGGAAGGCGACGATTTGATCACGGACAAGAATGGCAAGAGTTCCGTATCCGTGCAGGATTACGCCGAAGCCATGGTTCAGGAAGCCGCGGAGCCGAAGCACCATAAGACCCGCATTACTATCGGCTATCTTTTCCCGTAAATCGTCCGGAGTAAGCGCGACGCGCTCTTTCGCTGGAAAAAAGCGCGCGGATAGCGGCCGAGAGACAGATTTTTCCTATAGGATCCTGGCTTAATAACCCGTTAGGCCAGGATTTCAAACATAAACGGGACGCTCATGGCGGATAACGAGATACAAAAAAGAACCGGCACGATCTTCATAGGCAGCCGGGAAACCAGTCCGGAAAAACTGCATGCCATGCAGGAGCCTTTGCGCCGCGAGCAGATCCGTCGCGAGCAGGCCGACGATTACCTTAGCCGCGTGCGGAAAAAAGCCGAGGACAGGGCCCGGGAAATTCTGGGCGCCGCCTACATGGAAAAGCAAAACGTCCTTGAAGAGGCGAAAAAGGAGAGTCTCGAGCTAAAAAAGCGGGCCATCGAAGAAGCCGAACGGTTGCGCGGCGAAGGAGAACAGGCGCGTCGCGAAGGCAGGGACGAACTCGATAAGGCCGCGGCTATCCGCGAGGAAGCGGAAAATATCCGCGCGAATGCCCATGACGAAGGTTATCAGGCGGGCATGGAGCAGGCAAAGGCCGAGCTGGAGGAGTTACGCTCCGAAATGGGTCAGTCCCTCGCGCTGGTGTTGAACGCGCTGGGTAGGCAACGAAAGGAAATAATGGAAGCCTGGAGCGGGGATATCGCGGAGGTAGTCCGTTGCGCCGTTCGCGCCGGAACTGGCATGATCCTGCGGGAGGACAGGGAGGAAGCCTTGCGCGCCCTCGTTTTTCGCTCGCTGGACGCACTGGAGCGGCAGGAAATTGTTAATCTGCGCGTAAATCCGGAAGACGAGGAAGCCGTAGGTCAGATGTTTCAAGCCGCCCGCGAAAAATATCCCAGCCTTAAACAATGGGTGGTAAGTCCGGATGGCTCCGTGGAGCGGGGAGGCCTGATAGCGGAGAGCGGAAGCGGCCGGGTGGATCTGCGCCGGGCCAATTTCGAGGAAATGGTCGATAATGTCCTGAATCATCTTTATCTGCCGGAAGACGAGACAAAGAATCAAAGCGAGATCCGCGACCTGGTCGAGATGGAAGTGGCGAAAATCGCAGGACTCACGCCCGAGCCGGAACCCGTCGCGTCTCCCGAGACGGAGGCGGTCGATACCGCGGCATCGGAGGAGAA
>CAMWPE010000173.1 GCA_947176055.1 uncultured Desulfovibrio sp. | reverse complement strand
AAATGATCTGGGGGCTTCCCGCGGGGCGTATTTCGGATAAACACGGTTATCACACTGTCGCCCTTTTCGAAGCCCTGGGTTCCGGCGACGTCAAATGCCTGATCATCTGCGAGACAAATCCGGCGCATACCTTGCCCAATCTTAATAAAGTCAACAAAGCCTTGAGCAATCCGGATTCTTTCATCGTATCCATAGAAGCCTTCCCGGACGCGGTCACCCTGAATTACGCCGATCTCATCCTCCCCCCCGCATTCTGGTGCGAGCGCGACGGCGTGTACGGTTGCGGCGAGCGTCGTTATTCGCTTACGGAAAAAGCTGTGGATTCGCCGGGAGAATGCCGGCCTACGGTGAACACACTGGTGGAATTTGGCAAGCGTTGCGGTGTGGATCCCAAGTTGCTCAACTTCAAAAACGCCGAGGATGTGTGGAACGAGTGGCGCGGCGTGTCCAAAGGCACCACCTATGATTTTTCGGGTATGACCAGGGACAGGTTGAGAAAGGAGAGCGGGATCATATGGCCATGTCCTTCCGAGGATCATCCCGGCACGAGCATGCGTTATGTGCGCGGCTCCGATCCCTTTGTGCCGAAGGATCATCCCGACAAGATGTTCTTCTACGGCAAGCCGGACGGCAAGGCTTGCGTCTGGATGCGGCCTTACAAGGGCGCGGCGGAGGAGCCGGACGCGGATTATCCGCTCTATCTGACCTCCATGCGCGTCATCGATCACTGGCATTCCGCGACCATGACGGGCAAAGTTCCCGAATTGCTGAAGGCAAATCCCGCCGCGTTCGTGGAAATTAATCCGGAGGACGCGGCGAAAGCCGGGATCAAACATGGCGACAATGTCATTGTCGAAACACGGCGCGACGCCATGGAACTTCCGGCGCGCGTGAGCGAAACCTGTCGTCCGGGTTTGATCGCCGTGCCTTTCTTTGATCCGAAAAAGCTGGTGAACAAGTTATTCCTCGACGCGACCGATCCCATATCCCGCGAGCCGGAATACAAGATCTGCGCGGCAAGGATCAAGAAGGCCTCTTAATGGCCATAGCCGGAATTGTAATTGTCCATTCTCCCCAGGATCAAAAGCCTCTGCTAACAATCCTGGGGGGAATGGCGTCAATTTTCGAAGCCTCCCCCGCCAGTCCGGAAAAGATCGCCGCCAGCGTGGAGATACCGGCGGAGGAGTTGACGGGTTTTCTTAAAAGACTGGCGGAACTCCCCCAAGCGCTGGATCTGGAGCTTGTCTTCGTCAATTACGAGGACGATCTCGACGAAAACGGCTTTATACCGACGCCTCCGGAAGCGAAAAAATATGACTAATCCCTTTTTGCCGCCCTTGCGGCCTCCAGGAGCGGTCGCCGAAAAGCGCTTCGCCTCTCTCTGCGTCCGTTGCGGCAAGTGCCTCGAGATCTGTCCGCATAGCTCCATTAAACTGAAGGGAGGATTTGGCAAAAACCGCCTGACTCCTTACGTGGACGCGGAGGATCGTCCCTGCCATCTTTGCATGAAATGCCCTCCGGTTTGTCCCACCGGAGCGCTGGATCAGGAACTGGACGATCTGAACAAGGTCAAAATGGGGCAGGCTTATATTCTAAAGGATAAATGCCATAATTTTACGGACGGCGTAATGTGCAGCACCTGTTACGATAGATGCCCCATTCGCGGCAAGGGCGTTGTGCTGGAATTTGGCATTACGCCGGCCATGACAAAGGACTGCGCCGGTTGCGGCGTATGCGTCTATGTCTGTCCGCTCGACGCCGTCGTCGTCCATCCAAATGGCTACGACGCCCCGCCGCTTTCCGCCTTGCCATTGGCGATCCAATCGTGAAATACCTGCCTGTAATCCGCAAGATCTGCCAGTTATCCGTCCTGGCTCTTTTCTGCGCCCTCCCTTTTCTCGCGGCCATCGACTTCTCCTTCGTCAAGGGAAGCTTGTTCAGTCTGGATATATTTGGCGTTCCGTTCGCCGATCCGTCATCAACCCTGCAAACGGCGGGGCAGGCCGCCGCGAGCGGAGTTTTTCCAGCGATCTCCATTTTTATCGGGGCCGGATTAAGCCTGCTCCTGGCCTTTTTTCTAGGGCGCGTTTTCTGCGGCTGGATTTGCCCATACGGACTCGTATCCGGCCTGGTCGCGCGAAAAGGAAAAGTCCTCAAGGGCGCGAAAAGGGTCCGGATAATTGTTTTTCTCGTCGCGCTCGCTTTGGCTGCGCTTTTGGGCTATCCGCTGATTACCTTGCTATCGATGCCCGGGCAGATAACTCTCGCGCCCATACTGTTTGGCGACGACTGGCAATTGGCGTTATTTGTCCTCCTACCGCCTTTTCTGGCCTTGATAATAGATCTGCTGACGGGCGGCCGCTTTTTTTGCTCGACGCTTTGTCCGCAAGCGGTCTTGTTGGGGGCGGCGGCCTGGGCTTTGCCAAAAAAAGCGCCCGGTATGCGAATTGTCTGGGATAAGAATAAATGCCGTTGCAAGGGCGCTCCCTGCGAAAAGGCCTGTCAATTCGGTCTGCGCCCGCGCGGAAAATTAAAACGCGACGAATGCGTCATGTGCGGCGACTGCGTCGCTGTCTGCGCCAAAAAGGGCGGGGCTTTGAAATTTGCGGGCAAGGAATAGGGCAAGGGCCGCGGCGTCGCCTTTTTCTCCCGCGCTCATTTTATAGCAAATTCCGCTTGAAAATGCCCTTTAACGGCGGAGGCAATCCTCCTGGAGGGATATTTTGGGTTCGGCCATTTTCGATCGCCGCGCTCTATAAGAAAGGGGCCAGGATCTCTTCCGTCAACCTGTCTATCATATCCAGTTCGGATTTTACAATTCCCCTGACTTCCTTCCTGAAATCGCCGATCTGTTTCGGAGTCATATTATTGCCCTGGGCATCGAAGTTTTGTTGCCTGATATAGGCTTCCGCTTTAAGCGCCGCGACTTTCGCCAGCCGGGCCAACTCCAGATGACGGTCGTCGGCCGGATCAAATTCCGGAATTGGGACATCGAGTATCTTCTTATGAATATCTCTAGGTCCAAAATTTCCTTTAGACTGAAATGGTTTCATCAATCCATTGGTTATAGAAGAATTAAGAACGGCGCAGATATAAAAAGCTTCATTTTCGTTATCGGTTGTAAAGTAATAAGCGGAATTGTCATATACAAAGCGATTTGAAAAACCAGATATGACGGACGCGGCCGCGTCTTTCCCGGAACGATTGTATATAACACTAAATTTTTTCGTAAACTTCTGTTTTGAAAGCTTGCCAAGATAATTAAAATATCCTGACAATGAATATACAGCGTTATTTTCTGTTTTATTGGCGTCCCATTCGGAGAAAGCCTTTCTAAAAAAAATGGCGCTTTCGATATATCCGGCCAATTCGATATTGTCCGGAGACAGGATTTCGACAACGCCGTTTTCCGTAGTTATAGGCAATGCGACAAGATAGGAGCCGGTGACGGCGAATGGAGCCATATTATTGGCCAGGATAGTTTTAAATATAAATTTTGAATGAACATTGCCTGAAATGGAAATATCCTTCCATCGCGGATCCGGATTTCTATAACTAGCGCGGGCGGATTTTACCTTGACGATCCGGTCTTCCAGCTCGCCTTCCATATCCTGATCAATATCGATGAAACAAAGGCAACGCGGAACGAGAGTCGCGCCCTGATTGAATAAGTCCTTGTACGGAGAGGGCTTGGGGATTCGCGTCGCTTCTTCGGTCCAGGCGCTTCGCTCATTCATACTTGCCAGAAGATAGACGCGGGGATCAGTCGTCAATAATTCGCGGGCTTCCCCGATATCGCAATTAACGGCCGGAAGCTTGCCAGAAAGAGCGAGGCCGGGGATTTCGATTTTAAGCCGGACGCGATCGGCGCTTCTATGGCCGAACAATACGCAAGAAGGGATTTTGAATAATGGTTTAACATTCTTTAAATCCCAAAGGGTGTCGACCGCGAAGGCTTTTATCCTTCCTTTTCGCAACGCGTCATGGTGATCCGCGACGAAGACGCTCCGGGGCATTACAAAAGCGAGTTTTCCGTCCGGTTTGAGGAAATAGGAGGCGCTTTGGGCGACAAACAGGGCGGCGAGTTCGATGTGGGTTATGAGGGAGCCTTTTTTCGGGGCGACGCCCGTGTTTTCGGCCAGATATTTTATTTCCTTCTGGTATTCGGAGGTTTTAATATCGCTGTAGGTTAGCCATGGGGGATTGCCGACGACGAGATCAAACTGGCCTTTCATGGCTATGGGCGCGTACGTATTGGCCAGGATAAAAGCCCATATGCCGTCGCGCTTTTCCTGTTTCGCGGCCAGGAGAGCGTCATGGAGATCTAGGGCGGCGCGGGAGAGTCTGGCCTCCGGGAAACCGCGATTAGCGAAGATTTTTTTCAGCGCGTCGTCCTTTTTGCGGGAGTTCGTTTGAAAAGCGGCTTCCGCCAGAGTTTCCGCGCTGTCGATCATCCTTGTCAGACTTTTGTAATCGGTGAAAATGTCCGCGGGAATGCGGATTTTCCGGTTATCGATAACGACCCTGAAATTCTGGCCAAGCAAACCAGCTTCGGAGGAGGGCAAAGCGAGCGAATTGGCAAGATAAACATTTAGCCGCAAAGGCTCTTTCTCCTTCGCAAGCCTTTTGCCATAGGCTATCAGTAAGGTCGCCTTGGTTATTTGCGCCGAGAGAGGATGGATATCGATGCCGTACAGGCATTCGTTCAATTCCGACGCGGAGATATCGGGTTTTTGACTGATCATGAAATTGGCCGCGGATTTTAAAAAGGAGCCGCTGCCGCAGGCCGGATCGAGAATTTTTTGCCCGGGCCGGGGTTTTAGGGCGTCGATTATCCGGGCGCAGAGCCAGTCGGGGGTATAGCATTCGCCCAGGGCATGCCTTGTGTCGTCATCGACCAGCTCCTGATACACGCCTTTCAGAATATCTTCCTTCACGTTTGAGAAATCCAGTTCTCCCAGACCCGAAGAAATGACGCGGAACGCCTTTTTTAGCTCCGGCGAGGAGCCGTCGATCCAGCGATAAAAATCGTTGTCCGTAAAATTGGCTATATTTTTTTTGAGGAATACTTCGCCCGAGACGATTCCTTTGATAGTTTGATCGTCAAAAAAATCTTCGCCGGAAACGACGGCGTAGGCGATCATTTTTGCCAGGACGCTTAAATAGGAATGGATCAGGAAAATATAATCGGCCGCTTCAAACCTGCCGTAGGCGACGCGCAAAAAACGCTCCCAAT
>CAMWPE010000172.1 GCA_947176055.1 uncultured Desulfovibrio sp. | reverse complement strand
AGCTCGCGCGAGAAGAGCGAGGATGGAAGGAACGCCAATAAGAAAAGAAATCTTCTTTTTTTCCGTCAGCTCCAGGCAACGACGGGGATGAAATTCCCGAAGAATGATCACTTCTCCCCCCGCGTACAAAGTTGGCGTAATACCTCCGGAATGGAGTCCTCCCCTGTGAAACCATGGCGTCATATTCATCGTCCGGTCTTCGGAAGAGAGGGGAAAGTGAATCATCACGTCATGAGCGGAAAGCGTTTCGTTCAGCGAATTTAGCGGCACGGCTTTGGCCAGGTTAGTTGTGCCGGAAGTATACAGGCGCGTTGTTTCGCGCAAAGCGTCCTGCGGGAAAGGCAGTTCGGGATTGTCTTCCGCCATTGATTCAATATATTTCGCGTAGAGGATTTCGTCCTCCCGCGGATTGTTTCCGGCAAGGACGACGCGGGATGGCTTATGCCGGGATAATTCCATGGCCTTTCTGGCGGTCTCCGCGAACTCCTCCCCGAATATAAAAAATTTAGGCTCGCTATGCTCAAGCTGCAAAGCGATTTCACCCGGAGACAGACGGTAATTTATGGGACAACTTATCGTCCCCGTTTTATGCGTCGCCACATAGGAGAAGGCGAATTCCGGACTATTGAAGAGCATATACATGACGACGTCGTTTTTATTGGCGCCGTCGCGCAAAAAGGCGTTGGCAAGTTTATTCGCTTCGGCGTTGACTTCGCCGTAGGTCCATTCGCGACCGGAATAACTGTCGTAAAGCGCGGGTTTTGCGCCAAAACGGGACACATTGCGTAAAAAACCGTTTAACCAGGTGAATTCCCTAAAAAAGTTATCCCTGAAAAATTCGGCGTCATAGGTGTATTCAGGAGCGGAGGGGTTAGACATATTTACTACCCGATTGATACCTGGATAGAATAACGCTGGAGTTTTGACCGCCAAAGCCGAGGGAATTGGACATGGCGCGGCGAACGACTCTGGCGCGCGCCGCAAGAGGGGTATAATCCAGGTCGCATTGCGGATCGGCGCGGGTCAGATTGATAGTAGGGGGAATCAGACCGGTTTCGATGGCTTTCGCGCATGTCACAAGCTCGACCAGACCGCCCGCGCCCATTAAATGCCCGGTCGCTCCTTTTGTAGAACTTATCGCCGGCGTCGCTTCGCCAAATACCTCTTTAATGGCTCGTGTTTCGGCGGCGTCGCCAAGCTGGGTCGCGGTGCCGTGCGCGTTGACGTAATCTATATCGGACGGATCAAGCCCCGCTTTTGTCAGAGCCTTGCGCATACACGCCGCCGCGCCTTTCCCCGAGGGTTCCGGAGCCGTAATGTGGTAACCGTCGATTACGTTTCCCCAGCCGGAAATCGCGGCGAAAATAGGCGCGTTTCTTTTTTTCGCGCGCTCCTCGGTTTCGATTACGATGGCTCCTCCGCCTTCGCCTATAACAAAGCCGTCGCGAGCGGCGTCGAACGGTCGCGAAGCTTCGGCGGGATTGTCGTTATTCCTGGAGAGGGCTTTGGCGTAAGCCAGGCTGGAAATAATTGGAGGAGACAAAATGCTTTCGCCGCCCATGGCGACAACTCCGTCCGTCTCTCCCGCCAAAATCAGCATACAGGCGGTCATTACCGCGTCTCCTCCGGCGGAGCAGGCTGTAGAGAGCGTCAGGGCCGGGCCGCGGATCCCCAGCTCTATGGCTAAATGCGCCGCGCCCATATTGCCCAGGACGCGGGGGACGAGATGCGGACTGATCCTGCCGCTTTTGCTTCTGGCGAATTCTTCGCCGCTTTGGGCCAGTTCCGGAGCTCCGGAAAGCGCCGAGCCCATACAGATTCCCATGTCTTTAACGTCGCGACTTTTGAGGCCCGAAGATTCTATAGCCTCCATCGCGGCGAGAAAAGCGTATTGCATGAAAGGCGCGGAAGATTTGTAAACGGAGCGGGGCAACGTCGAAGCCATATCGATATCCGGCGCCTGCGCGGCTATGCGGACCGGAAGTCCGGAAGCGTCAAAGCGGGTGATAAAACCCGCGCCGGATTTTCCCGCGATCAGATTTTCCCAATGTTCTTTTACGTCGCGTCCCAAAGGGGAAATCAGGCCCATGCCGGTTATGACCAGCCCGGGACTCATTTTTTCGCGCTCCGTTTTTTTGGAACGGGAGTCAAATCTTCGGCTTTCAATCCTGGATTATTAATTAATTTGCTCAAAGCCAATATGGTGTTCGCGTAAACGGTAGAATGATTATAAGTCATTAAAAGAGAGTGTTGGCGTTCCCCGGAGTTGCCAGCTTTCCAGCCATGTTTTGCCAGGTATTTGGACAGGCTGGCTATGGCGTCCGCCGGAGTAAAGAGATCAACCCGGCCGTCATTATCCCCATCCGCTCCGTAAACGGATATATTGGATGGCATAAACTGGCAGATGCCCACGGCGCCGTATATGGATCCGGGCAGACGCTCCGGAGCGATATTGTCCTTAATCATATGGCGAATAAGCGCGACTGTTTCGTTAAAAGCCCAGTCCGACCTTTTGCGGAGATTTTCGCGCAACCAGGGCATATGTTTTTCATAACCGGATAATTTTGGCAGCCACGCCGAAACGCTTTCGGGCGTGTCGCTCGCGGCCATGCTCGCCAGGGTATAAAAGGCGTTTTCCGGAATATCTCCCAAAACTTTGCCAAGCCGGGTTTCAACAAAAAGGAGCGCGGCCCCGATCGCGGGGGATACGCCGTATTTTTCTTCCGCCGCCGCGAAAGCCACTTTATGCGCGTTTATATACTGGCGGCAAAGCTCCGCGTTGGCTTGAGTAACAACCCCTTTATAATAGGGACCCGTTTGCGATTGTCGCGCTTTGGGATAGAAAGCCTTGTTATATAGCTCGCGAATTTTCCTGCCCATGGGCGATTGCGTAGGGCTGGGGGGCAATCGCGCGAGAAGTTGTTCGACCGCCGGACCGCTTAAGCCGGCGTTTCGCAATTTCGTTGCCAACGCTCTCCAGGGAACGGGGAGTTTGTCTATGTATTCCGGAGCGACGGCCGCGGCCGGGATGGATTCGGACTCCTCGACTAGGGGAGTCTGCGCGCGGGCGCAGGCCGCGAATGCGAAAAGGGCGACGCAGACCAGTGCGAGGGGAAAATAACTACCGAGGGATGGGATATTCGGATGAGGTCTCAAAAATTATCCTGAATATTAAAGGCTATTTCTGTTCCTTCAGGAGCGGGGAATCGTTGCTCAAGACCATCTTGCTGTTTTCGCGAAAGGATTTGCCCATGGCTTCCAGCCAACGTTGAAAAGCGTAAAAATCCGGAGATTTGCCGTACGCTTCGGAATACGCGCTAGCCGCGGCCGCGTCGCCGCGACCTCTTTCCACCTGGGCGTTTTTCGCGGCGTCGGCCAGGATGAGCGCTTTCTGACGATCCGCGTCCGAGCGGATTCGCGTGGATTCTTCCTCCCCTTCGGATCTATATTGCTTCGCCTGTCTTTCGCGCTCGGCCCGCATTCTTTCGAAAATCGCGCGCTGGTTTTCCGGAGGCAGATCCGTGCGTTTTATCCTCACGTCAAGCACTTCCACTCCAAAGGGTTTCATCAAGGCCGAAACCTTGTCCGTGACTTCCTTCATTATCTCCGATCGATGCGAGCTGACAACCTGCGTGAGAGTATAAGCGCCGACGAGGGCGCGAAGCTGGGAATAGACCACATCGTCCAGTCTGGCCTGCGCTCCCGGAATGGTGCGCATGGTTCTATAAAATTGCAATGGATTTATAATTTTCCAGCGGGCGTAGTTATCCAGAACGATAGCTTTTTTATCCACCGTAAACGCTTCCCGCGAGCGGGCTTCGTAATTCAACACCCTGGCGTCAAAATAAATTACTTTCTGGATAAAAGGAATTTTAAAGTGAAACCCGGGTCCGTACACTTCGGTCAATGGCTCGCCAAGTTGCAGGATTATCGCCTTTTGGGTCTGATGGACGGTAAAATAGCTTTGACTTAAAAGCGCGACCGCGACTATGACCAGAAAAGAAGCGAGGACAGGATGTTTGCTCACTTCGTTTTCTCCTCGCTTCCCGTCGGAGCCGGGGGTTGACCGGGGATTTGAACAGCTTGATTCAGTCCTGACAGGGGGAGGAAAGGCAAAGCCCGCGACGCCGCCTCTCCATCTAGAATGATTTTTTCATTGGAATTAGATAATATATTTTCCATTGTCTCGTAATAAAGCCTTTGCCTCGTTACTTTAGGAGCTTTGTCGTACTCCTTGCGCAGAGCGTCAAAACGGGCCGCCTCGCCTTCGGCGTTGCGCGTTCTGGTGGCGCTGTACGCCTCCGCGGCGTTAACCAGCGCCGCCGCCTGACCCCGCGCCTTGGGCAGAATCTCGTTTCTATAAGCTTCGGCCTGATTTATAATACGGCTTTTGTCTTCGCGAGCGCTGGCCACATCCTTGAACGCGTCGATGACTTCCTGCGGCGGATGAACATCCTGCAGCTGCACCGCGATAATTTTGATTCCCGCTCCGTATCGATCGAGAATATTTTGCAAAAGCGCCGTGGCGTCATTCTGTATTTTCAGCTTGCCGTCTGTGATGGCCGAATCAATTTCGCTATTGCCTATCACTTCGCGCATGGCGGCTTCCGCGGCGTTGCGCACCAACGCTTCCGGGGCGCTTACGTTAAAGAGATACTGAACGGGATCCTGTATTTTATATTGAACACTGAACTGCACGTTTACGATATTTTCGTCGCCGGTGAGCATGGACGCTTCTTCGGCTATAGTGCGAACCTGTCCCTGCTTGAATGTCGATGACTGTCCAACGGATCTAAAGCCCACCTCGCTGCGCAAAACCTGCGTGACTTGAGGCTTATAAACGGATTCTATAGGGAAGGGCAAAGCGTAATGCGGTCCCGGCTCCACAGTTCTATTATATTTGCCAAATCGCAACACGACGCCTTCTTCGTCCGGATTGACGATAAATATGCCGGATAGCAACCAGATCGCAGCGATTACGCAGACCCCGAGAATCACAACTCCCTTTTTGGGACGTTTTACCGACGCCAGCTTCTGAAAAGGATTCGGACCGCCGGCGGATTCGGATCCATGCAGGAGGTAGCGATCGTTTTTCTTGTCGCCGCGATCCTGTTCTTCCCGGAGCTGATCGTCGTCGTTCCGGGGGGGAGGAACGCGACCATTCCGGCGCTTGTTTTTCTTTTCCTGGAGCTTATCCCAATCCCAATTCATATAATGACATCCATATAAAATATGAAA
>CAMWPE010000171.1 GCA_947176055.1 uncultured Desulfovibrio sp. | reverse complement strand
ATGTTGCATTCCCAGCCGGAGACTTTTCAGGATGAAAGCGCCGGATTGCTCGCCGACAATTATAAAGATTGCGCGCAGAAGCCGTCGCCCAAAGAAAGACCGGCGGGCGCGGTTCGCGGCGTACCCATTCCATATTCCGGGGACAGCGCCGCGCGCGACGAAGCGATCGTCGCTGAACTTGCCAGGACAGTTAACGATATAAAAAGCAGACGCGGGAATTGGTCGGGCATATGCGTTCTGGCGCGGTCAAACCCGCAGGCGGCCGCGGCGGCGGAAAAGCTTGCCTCGCTCAATATCCCGGTAATTACGGAGAATAGTCTGGCCCTCCAGGATAATCCGCTCGTAGCCCAGACACTTGCCATTCTGACATTTTTGGCCAATCCGGTCGACGACGTCGCTTTTTGGTCAGTGTTAAACGGCGCGGTATTTCTGGAACATCCCGAAGTCGCATCCGCGCTGGATAGAAACGCGCTTAACGATTGGGCCGCGAAGAGGAGGGACGAGCCTCTTTTTCGCGCTTTCCAGCGAGATTTTCCTGAAATCTGGAAAAAAATTTTTCAACCATTTTACACGATCCTGACCCGCGATGAAGAATCTTCAAAAAACGGCGCCCTTCTCGCCGCTCCTTACGACATCGTCATGGAATGGCGAAGACGTATGGATATTGAGAGACGGTTTCCGTCGGACGAGATTTTTTCGCGGAGTTTTCTGGAAGCGGTCTATACGGCGGAGCAAAACGATTACAGGACATTGCCCGAATTTCTTGAGTTCTGGGCTGAAAAGGGCGCGGACGCGAAAGCTCCTATGCCCGCTCATATGGACGCGGTCAGGATAATGACGATTCATAAAGCCAAAGGTCTTGCCGCGCCGGTTGTTATTGTTCCATGGACCAAATATCCGACCGATCCCAAAAGCGAGATCCGCTCGATGAATATAGACGGTCTGGTTATCCCCTATAACGCGGGCCTAAAAAGCATAGGCAAGCCTTTTTATAAAAAAAGGGGGGCGATCCTCGCGGAAAATATCAATCTGCTCTATGTAGCTTTCACCAGAGCCGAGGAAGAACTCTGGTTTTTTGTCCCGGAAAAAGAAGACGCGAAAGAAAAAAAGAATAGAGAAAAGGGCGAAAACAAGGAACACGGAAAAGAAACAAGCGCGGGGGGACTGGAAGAAGCGTTGCGCGAGGCCGGATTCTCCCTGCCGCTCTCCATAGGCGAACTCGAGAAAAAATCGCCGGACAAGACGGCTAAAAAGCCTGAAGAGCCGTCCGGCCCCGCGCCGGAGCCGGAAGACGGAACGCCGTCCCAAACGGAGATATTTAACGACGACTGGCGTCCGATGGACTGGATGCCAAGTTTGCGCGTGGCTCGCAAACCGGCGGGAGAAGAAGGTTTTTCGGCGTCCGCGAGAGGCGAATTTTTGCATTACTGCATGGAGCGTATGAAATTTGACGGCGATCCTCGCGAGGACGCGGAGAACGCGTTGCAGGCCGGGTTTGCCAATTGCGAAGACGCGCCGCCCGATAAGGCTGAACTTCGCAGCTCCCTGCTGGAACCCCTCCTCTGGTTCAGGTCCATACCGCAAGCTCCGGAATGGCTAAAAGAAGGTATTTTTGAGCAATCCCTGATTAACGAGGACGGCGAAGTATTGAGGATGGATTTGCTGGCGCCCTCCGAATCGGGTTACATTATCATCGATTTAAAGACCGGCGACGAATATCCGGAGCATCGCGAGCAGATCGAAACCTATATCCGGCTTTTGAAAAAAATTTACCCGGGTAAAGAAATCGGGGGCAAACTCGTTTACGTTGATAAACAAATAATCGTCGCCGTATAAAACGAAGTCGCGGATTCCCTAAATATCGTAAATTATATGGAAATAAAAAAGCCTTTCAAAATATTCTCCTGGCGAAAGCCTTTTTTGCCGGCTTTGAAAGATTATGTCGACAGCGTCGCGCCGGATGGTCGCGCGACGATATTGGTGCCCAATAACCGTCCGCGACGCTACTTTCTGGATTTGTACGCGAAAGAAAGAAAGCCCGCGCTGGTTCCTGGAATGTTTACGATTTCCGATGCCCAGGCTTTATGGCGGGATTATTCGCGAAATAAACCGGAGCGCGTCTTAAGCCGGCTGGATCAGGCCGCCCTCCTCTATCAATGCGTAAAGACGATCGCGAGCGAAAATTACGCGCTGGAAAAAACCTTCGCGGAAATGGATTACGAGAGATTTCTGCCATGGGGATTTCGCCTGGCTGATTTGCTGGAGGAAATGTTTCTGGAAGGAGTCAAGCCAAAGAATCTCGCCGTATCGGAGGAAGAAGTAGGCAAAACCGCCGCTCCCTTGCTCAATTCCCTTTCCCGTATCGCGGAGGAATGGCTTGTCGCGCTCGCGGATGGCTTTACTACGCCCGGACTGGAAGCCGCCCGCGCGGCCGAAGCGGCGGCCAATATTCCCGCGATTCTGGATCCGGCCGCGGGAAAGGAAGTATTCGTAGCTGGCTTTTACTCGTTAAACGGAGTTGAGAAAAAATTGATTCGTTCCCTCTGGGAACGCGGCGCGCGGATTTGTCTCCATACTGATCCGGGAATAATCGAAAACGCGGCCCAATGGGCCGCGGACGAGCATCAAGCATGGTTAAAAAAATGGGGCGCCCGCGCTGAACTAATCGGCGAAGCCGGCGACGGCGATCCGGTTTCTTTCTTTTACTCCGGTTACGACGTCCATTCCCAGTTAAAAGAATTTAAAAAACGCATCGCGGATGAAACCGGAAACAGCGCTATATTGCTTACCCAGCCGGGTCTGCTTATGCCGACGCTACATCATCTTCCGGACAAGAATGTCAATATTTCAATGGGTTATCCTTTGAATCGCGGATCTTTCGCGAATTTGCTCGATACAATTTTCGCGTTAAAATTTTCGCGGGACAAATCCGGAGATTATTATTGGCGAGATCTCCTTAAACTTATTAAACATCCCTATACGCGAAGCCTCGCGGCGGAGGACGGCGAATCGCTTCAGAACGCGTTTCAACTGATGGAAGAAAGGATCCTGGAAAGTTGCAAATACGTCAATCTCAATGGATTTTATAATAATGCCAGACTGACTTTCTCTCCGGAGCAGATAATAGTTCTCGATAAATGGAAGAAAATAATTTTTGACGGGATACAGCCGAGGATGACTCTGGGCGCGTTCGCGTCCGCGCTGGAAGAACTTTTCGATTTGTTCAAGACTTACGGCGGCGATTTATGGAACAGCTCGACTATCGACGCGAAAGTGATGGAGCGGATCCAGAATAAAATTATTCCGGCGCTGAAAGACAGCTTGCTGGCCGGAGAGGAATTCGATCTATCCGCGCATTACGCGATAATAACGGACGCGCTGAAAAACGAGCGCGCGGCTTTCCGCGCGGATCCCTTAATGGGAACGCAGATTCTTGGTTTGCTGGAGACGCGCCTATTACAATTTGATAAATTATATATCCTTGACGCGACGGAGGATGTCCTGCCGGGCCAGGGAGAAAGCAACGAACTTCTTCCCGATTCCCTGCGCGGAATGTTGCGCCTTCCCGACGCTTCTTCGCGAGAAAAATTTATCGCCCATAATTTGACGCGGCTTTGCGCCTGCGCCAAAGAGGTTAATTATTTTTGGCAGGAAAGCGTCGCGCCTTCCGCGCTGACGGGCGAGAAGAAATTTCGCAGCCGGTTTGTGGAGGAGCGAATCTGGAAAGAGGAGCTGAAAGCGGGAAGAGTGTTTATTCCGGGGGAAGCTCCGTTATTAGCCGCGAAATCTTCGGCTGGTCTCAATCCGGTAAAATATCTGGCCATTGACAAAACCGCGAAGATTGATCGCGCGATCCGCCGCTTCCTGAACAACGCGATCTCCCCCACCGCGCTTGACACTTATCTCTCATGCCCTTTGCGATTTGCCAATCGCTATCTTTTCAACATCCGTGCCGCGAAGGAAGTTAATGAAGAGGAGGACAGCGCGCTGATAGGCGAGTGCGTTCATAAAATAC
This sequence comes from uncultured Desulfovibrio sp., assembly GCA_947176055.1. GTDB lineage: Bacteria > Desulfobacterota > Desulfovibrionia > Desulfovibrionales > Desulfovibrionaceae > Desulfovibrio. The sequence goes on along the minus strand of CAMWPE010000171.1, from coordinate 1,273 downwards.
TTGAAAACGTATTCGCGCCGCGCGTAGGACAAACATTTACTCCCGGCGAATTGTCATGGGAGGAGGTAAGCCGGGAACTGGCCGCGCAAATTGAAGCGTATAGATTGCAAGACAAACTTCCCATGTCCGCGTGGCTCTATTTCGATATTGTCGCGCCCATGAAATTAAAAACCTTTCTCAAAGAACAGCCGGAATCGACAAAAATCGTCAGTCTGGAAAACGAACTCTCTTCGGAATTCAACGCCGGCGGGGAAATTCTTAAATTTCGGGGTCGCATAGACAGGATGGACGAGAGAGCTGGCAAGATCCATGTGCTGGACTATAAAACCGGCTATATTCCAGCGTATGAAAAAGGCGTATGGACCCGCCATGAGTTTTTTGAAGAATTAAAAACGTACCTCTCTCCGGATGCCGGACTGGACGAGCGCGCCGACGAATTGTTGGGCGAAATCCGGGACGCGATGGGCAGCCTGCAATTGCCTCTCTACATCGTCATGTTAAAGCGCTCGGGCTACGAAGCGGGGGACGCGGCTTTTGTCGATTTATCCAAATCGGGAAAGGAAATCGGCCTTTTCGACGGTTTGAGCGATACGGAAAAGTCTCTGGCCATCGAACATTGCGAAACCGTGTTGGCTTTCGTGGTCAGTCACATGCTAAAATCCCTGAAAATCCGCGCGACCGAAAATAAAAAGTGCAAATATTGCGATTACGGCGCTCTTTGCAAAGCCTGATCAATGAAAACATAGAGATCTGTCCCAACGACGCTCCCCTCGCGGGATGGCAAGCGACGGGAGCGGGAAACGCGGATCGCGTTTTCCGGATGTAGTAAATTTAAGTTAATCGATAAAAATTTAATAAAATATTTAATAACAAAATTTGGCCAATCTTTCCCGATCTCTGTTCATAACCGCGATCCCGCGATATAAAAAAATTGGATTTGCAATTATGTCCCCGGAGCGAAAAAGCGAGGGTTGGAAAATTCCCCTCTTGTTTTGCGGAGGCGTCCTGCTCATTACGGGGACCGTTTCCCTGCTAAAAAATAAAACGCCGGAAATCGCTTTGCCGCCGGCTCTGGTTGAAAAAGCAAGAAACAGCGGAATTGATATGAATACGCCCGCGAACAGGCCCTGGCAAGACAAGATACTCGCGGCCGCTTCGGGTTTCGCGGCTCGCGACGATAAAGATCGCAAGTTGTTGGCGCTCGCGGAAACCCCCTTGGCGGAGAAAAATTTTGACGCCGCCTGCCCCGCTTTTTCGCTGATCTCAACCGTCG
>CAMWPE010000170.1 GCA_947176055.1 uncultured Desulfovibrio sp. | reverse complement strand
CAACCAGTTGGAGCCGGAGGAGGGTGGAAATGGATAACGCCGGCATTGGCATTATCATAGTGTCGCATGGCAAATACGGAGCCGCGCTTTTAAAAACAGCCGAAGAGATCTTGGGGCCTCAGTCCGACTGCGTTTCCATCAGCGTAGACGTGGCTCATGACGTCGAGGAATCGGTCAGACGGCTTAATGACGCCGCGGAAAGACTCAATCACGGAGAAGGCGCGCTCGTCCTGACAGATATGTTCGGAGGAACTCCCAGTAATATCGCCCTTTCCTTACCGAAAAAATATCGCGTGGAGGTTGTTACTGGCGCCAACCTTCCCATGTTGCTCAAAGTTTTTGAAAATCGCGGAACCGCGGATCTTCAGGATCTGGCAACGATGGCAGGCGAAGCGGGCAAAGCGGGCATAGTCGTCACCGGACAGATAATGCGAGGCAAGGGAAAAAGCGCGGAATAACAAGCGGAATATGGTATGTCATCAAGGGAAGGTTAGCCTTCCCTTTTTTTACGGACTTCTTTTGCCGGGCAGCGGGGAAATTTAATACCGGTCGCGCGATCCTTTCAGGGGTTTTAAGCTCCCGGTTTTCTCTATATATTCGCCAGTTGCACTACTATTAACCGGCCTCCGTTGCCGCGGGAGAGGAGGATCTTGCGGCCTTCGGTAAGCTCGACGGATTTACCCGGTGGCACTGGTTTATTTTCGGTAATATCGGTCATATCCGGCAGATTCCGATTGATAAGAATCCACTTTCCCTTATGAAAATGAAAATCCCCTACCGGCTTTTTTTCGGCCTGAGACATTTTTTCGTTGGGCACTATAAATCTATTGGCATGCCAGGGATAAAGAGATTGCTTGTCGTAAACCATTACTCTGTAATTCTCTGGCTTATAAGTTCCGTCTTTTGGCGAGTAGTAGAGATTTAGCACCGGAAGCTGGCCGACGTATTCGGTTCCGCAGAAAGGACAACGCGGTTTTTTCGTATTGTCGAACACATACCAGCGGGCTTCGCATGCCTTGTTTTGACAAGGTTGCAGGAGGTCAAGCGTCTTGAAAAGCGCCGATTCCCAATCGGCGGCCGTGGGTCTTGCCTGGGGGTTACGCAATCCATCGATGAAAGCCCGGTCAAAGAGGTCCTTAAGATAAGGGCCGCAAATTTTGTAGGGCAATTTGGCGACGTCTCCTTGCGGCAACTCCGATGGATCAAGCTGAGCCGGGTTGGGACGATTGGATTTGTCCGCCGGATGCTCTATGAACAAGGCGTCGGAACCCATGCATAATTCTTCGTCCTTCGCGGGATCTGCGTCTCGCACCCGGGCGCCGCGCAAAGGGTGACGATAGAGGAGATACATATAAATTAGCGTGGCAAGGGCGTGACGGTCAGTGAGAATGCTGGGTAGTTTGCGGGCCGGATCGCCCGGAGCGAGATTTCTGGTCTTCATTACTTCCGGCGCGATAAAATCGGGAGTGCCTACAACGTCCGGCGGAAATTTTCCGGGGACTACGAGGCCGTCGATATCAATAATGCACGCTCGCCCAGTCAGTGGATCGACAAGGACATTCTTGTAGGAGAGATCGGAATGGGCTAGACCGGCGGCGTGCATGCGTCTTACAGCGCGAGCGATATTCAGGCACAGTTGCAGATATTTGAGCCAGTCGCCTTTTTGATCCGCCGGTAGGAAACGGTTGCGCAATTTCGCGGAGGAGAACCATTTGCCTTCCTTTTCCTTGCCCTTAAAAGGTCCGTCGGCGAAATAGAAATTTTTCTCGTACGCTGGCGAGATTACGCCCAGCTTCCCGTCCATTTCGATCATTGTTTCCGGCCAGCAAAAGAGCTTTTTCCAGTATTCGCCGTACTCGTTATTAAATATTTTATCTTTGTAAACCCCGGTAATATTTTCCAGCCTGTCGCGGGCGTTAAAGTCGGCCGATTTCCGGAAAAACGCCGCGACATAAGATTTGTCCGGAGCGAAATAGACGTCTTTCATGGCTCCGGATCCGGCTATATCCATTACAAATTCGTATTGTTTGCCGTCCGCGCCGGTTATTTTCTGTATTTTCTTTTTGCTCATGAGCGCCGTCGTCCTAGATGACGATAGGTTGATTCTCGCTTAATATGACAATAGTTCGATCGTCGTGATTACCCTGGGACCAGAATCCCAGCCAATCCGCAAGTTCCCGCCCTGGATCCGGGGAGTTGACGAGAGGCGCTAATTCCGTCCAAAGCTCCAGCCAGTAAGTTTTGTCGCGCAAATTCGCGGGAGCGGAAAATTTCGCGTCGGAAACCCCGTCTGTCATGAGGATAAGCGCGTCCAGACCGGGAACAAGCGCAATATTAAGCCTGCGCATCAATTCCTCGGACTTATAAATTTCCTGCATGGTGATAAACCTGGTCTGACCGCCGTAATCGCCTTCGTCCGGCTCGGCCAGTAGAATGGCTTTGTCTCCGGATATAAGACCCATAGCTCCGTCGCCAACCTGGAAAGACACTATAAACCAGCCAGCTTCAAATCGGCGACAAACAGCCAGCAAAAAAGTCGTCGCGTATTCCCGCGCTTCCCTGCCCTTCTTTTGCGCTTCCGCCTTAATCTCCTTCCAGGCTTCGAACACCGCGTGGGGCAAAAGCGCGTAGGCAGCGCGCTTCGCGGCCGGAAGCCAATCTGTTTTGGGAGTTTCAGGCGCGACACGCGCCAGAACGCGGGTTAGATCGTTATCGCCGTTGAGATAATTGTCGCATACCCGGATAACGCGATCGCAAGCGATTTTGGATCCGGCCCGGGAAAATTGGGCGGACCCCGCGCCGTCAGCCGCGGCGAGAATATACCAGCCATTGGCTATGGCCATGGCAAAATCGTCGTCCCTGGGCAACCCAGTGTGCGCGTGCGATCTGCCCCGGACGCTCGCCCCGGTCAAGGTCAAATTATGATCATGGATAATCGAGGAAGTTTTGTCTTCTTTATAGTATTCTATATTAGATGGCGTCGCAATATCATTCCATAGTTCTTTGGGATCGGGGAAAATGGTAATATCCAGTTCGCGGAGAAGCTGATTTTTTAAAACATCCGCCACCGGCTTTTTCATTAATTCAGACCAGGCGTAATACATACGAATTTTGAAATCGCCAGCTTGAGCGGGATCGCCGCTTATTGTTACCTGGCCAGTCAAGTTATTCCTTTTTATTTCCAATCCCAGATTTTCGCTGACCTTAAAAATGGCGCCTTTGATAATGGGAGGAAGCGTAAAGGAGCATTCGTAAAACTGTCCTTTTCGTCCGTTGCTCAAAGGATTTGGCCAGGCGTCGACTTCGGCTTTGACCTTATTTCTGGATTGATCAAGGCTTCCGATATAATGTTTCATTTGCGCGGTCATATCGTCATCCCGCCATTTGAGAAATTCGCGCCATAAAAGTTCGTTGGATCGCTAGCCCGCTTCCTTTAGCGTCTTCCGGAATTCCCTTCTCGCCGCGGCTGTTCTCGTGTCCCGTACGATGGGCGCCTGCAAGAGCCTTCTCATTTTTGTCATCGTTAACCCAAATTTCTGCCAATATTGAAATTATCGTTATAGGCGACTTCGCCGGATTTGCCGCACCAGGGGCATTCGACTATTTTCGCGTTAGTGGAACAGAAAAGCCCCCGGCAGGCGTGGCATTCGATAAAGCCCTGGTCGTTGCCGCAATGGGGGCACTTTGGCGAAACATCCAGCTTTTTCACATTTATATCAGAAGAAGCGGTTCCGGCGCTCATGGCCTTATAACTTTCCTCATCGACAGGATAAGAGCCTATATAGGCGTAATTTTCGTCGGCCTTGCCGTATTTCGCGAGATAGGTTTTTTTCTTTTTCGGACATTTGAAAATTAGAGTGGCGAAGTTTTCATCGACGCTTCCCGGCTCCGCCTTTTCCAGATTGATTCCCGAAACGCGAATATCGTCGTCGCCATGATTCGCCACCGCCATGCTGCTCATGCCTACGGAGGATGAAATCCATTTGAAAAATTCGCGGAAGGATTCCCTCGAAAGATCCGTCATTCTGTAAACATCGTTTCCCAGAAGCCGTAAAAGCTCGACATCCGCGTTGTCGCCAAAAATGATTGTCGTCAGGGCGCAATGACCGCGATAATGCTCGCTCCAGCGATTGACAGCCTTCGCGGGATCATGCGTGGGCGCTCCGTCGGTAAAGAGGAAGACGATAGGCTTCCAGTCCCCCTTTTTTTGCGGAGTAGTCTTTTGCACGGAAGCGTCCATTTCTTTCATCAATTCCGTAAGGCCCGCGCCCAGATCCGTGCCGCTGCCAAGAGGCAGGACAGGCGCGTTGAACTGGATAAGCTCTGTCAGTGGAACGAGAGTTTTAGCCTTTCCGGCAAAACCTATCACGCCGATATAGACAGTTTCCAGCGCGTACGGATTTCCGCGAAGCTCTTTTAGAATATAATGAATGCCGTTTTCCACTTCGCGAATTTGATCGCCAGCCATGGATTCCGATACGTCAATGAGGAAATATACAGGCAATTTGCGCATATTTAAATTGGTATCCTTCTCAAAAATAACGTAAAAAGAGCCAGGAAAGGTTCAATTGGTGTAGTATTTATTTAATAAATCTATAGATTCGTCTTTGTATTTTCTTGCTAAAACAATATCAGACATCGAATTTATTTCATGTATAAGATATTGTATTGATATATTTTGCTTCGCGAACTCCTTTGCAAGGTTTTCCATTACGTATTTTTGGCCTTTATCTTTAAGCATAGTATTTAACCAGGAAATTTGATTAAAAAATAACGCTTTGCTTATTGAGGCTACCGCGCCAATGATATGCAGATTTTCCATCATGTTTAACACCCTTTCCGGAGCGTTATTTCCCAGAAGAGCGATGACTATGACGGAATATTCTTTTGTTTTAGCTATATACGAAAATATTTTTTCCTCAAGCTCAAAATTCTCAGCGTCCCCCTCGCAGCTCTGTTCGTCTTCTTTAAATAATTCGTTATACTCCCGCAGGGACGGGTCGTTATCGTCCATGAATTTAGCGAGAATACTGTCTTTAATATCTTTCGAAAATTCTATAGTTTTGTCGGTCGCCCGCTTGCCGAGGTCGAGAGCCTGCTCCCAAAGGGATTTTTGAGAGGTCACGCCTTCCGCATCCGGTTCCTGGGCGCCTATCGCGTTGATATATAATATACTTAATAACACTAAGCTTAAAATTACAATATTTTTAAGGAGCGAAATCCTTTTCATAGCGCGAAAAATTTTTATAACTCAATAATTCTTTCGTAAGATTTTATCAGAGGTTATTCAGCCAAAAAGAATTACACAATAATAATTTCGTCTGGGGGGGGAGGCAATTCCAGATCGTCGGCGAGTCCCG
>CAMWPE010000169.1 GCA_947176055.1 uncultured Desulfovibrio sp. | reverse complement strand
GATATACCGGAAACTTTTAGCCTGACCAGGGAAGAAGCGAACCTATTAAAAATGTGTCGCAATCCAGCCGCGCGCGAGTCGCTGAAAAAAGCGGGCGCGAGAGAGGATAGGATAGACGACATGATCTCGAGGGATTTGCTTTTCGCTTCGGCGGGGGAACTCACCGCTTTGCCGGCGTTGATCTGGAAAAAAATTCCGCGCCAGCCCGAAAGGGACGAGTTAAATTCCTGGCACGCGCCGGAAAAAGAGATATAAAACCATAGCCGCGAGAGGCGCGATGCATATTGATCTAAAACTTGGCCTGTCTTGCAATAACGCTTGCGTCCATTGTGTAATGGAGCCGGCGCGAAAAAAGCTGGAGCGAGCCAACCGGGCGCTGGATTCCGCGCCGGAGGCGATCAATCGCCTCGTCGATCGACTGCTCGCGCAAGGGATAACCTCCATCACGCTGACGGGCGGGGAACCCACACTGCGCGAGGATTTTTTTACCCTGCTCGACAGACTGTCCAGAGAGAATCTGTCCGTGTTCGCGCAGACAAACGGTCGGCGGCTCGCGCGCGCCGAAAATCTGGCTAAACTTGAAAGAATTCCGAAAGACAATATCGTTTTCGTGATCGCCATGCATAGTCATAATCGGCAAACACACGACGCCATTACCCGGCGCGAGGGCAGTTTCGATGAGACGGTCGCGGCCATAAAAGGACTCAAAAAGCTGGGATTTAAATTATGCGGCAAGATGGTCCTGTCCCGGAAAAATGTTTTTGACATTAAAGACGCGCTCGCTCTTTACGCGGAGCTTGGATTCGACGAAGTCGTCGTCGCCTATCCTCACGCTCAGGAATTCGGCAAGAAAGCTTATCTGGATATCGCGCCGGAATATTCTCTGGTAAAAACCGCGTTAAAAGAATTGGGAGCGAACCGCGGTATTCCGGTTTATTGGGAGACTATCCCATTCTGCCAGTTGCCCGCCCCCGAATTTTACGCGGCCTCCGTCGACTTGCAATCTTTGGGACAGAAGATGGCCGGAGGCGCGGCGAATATAGAAATGAGCGTGACCGGAGAAAGGATCGACTGGCAAGAAAAGCGGCTGGAAATAAAACGCAAAAGCGCGGCTTGCGGCAAATGCCTGCTTGACAAAGCGTGCGAAGGTCCCTGGGAAGAGTATATCGGCGCCTATGGAGAGAGCGAGTTCGTTCCCGTCGAAGATCCGGCCGTCATCGAAGCTTTTTTGGAGAGGCTGTGATCAAAGGGCGCGCGACTCCGAAAGGGACAGCCCGTTATCACAAGAGATTGAGTTCCGCCGCGAACGCGGCCAGAGACTGTCAGGGACTTTGTCTCTCAAGCATAGGAATCGGCACTTACGGCGTCTCGCGAAACCGCGACACGGACCGCGAGCAAACGGAGTCATTGATTCTTGGCCTGTCCGCGGGTTTTAATTTAATCGATACAGCGCCTAATTATTTTGACGGCGCCGCCGAAATAAACGTCGGTCGCGCGATCCGACATTGCGTAGAGAATGGACTCGCGGAGCGGGACGAGATTTTCGTTGCCACAAAAGCCGGACTTTTGCAAAACGCGGAAATCGCCGGAGGAAAATATTATAATTTTGATCCCGGCTGCCTGCGTCAATCCATCGAAAACTCCTTAAATAGACTGGGACTGGAAAGCGCGGATTGCGTATTTTTGCATAATCTTGAAATACTAAAAGCTGAAAACGGAGAAGTGTTCGCGGAGAAATTCGCCGAAATATCCGGGACTATGGAAGAGGCGGTCGGAACAGGAGCGATCCGGGCCTGGGGCGTTTCATCATGGTCGGGATTTCGCGTCCCCCCGGGATTGCCGGAATATCTGAATCTTAATGAATCGCGCGAGCTGGCCGGATCGTCATTCCAATATTTGCAATTTCCCTTCGGACTTTGGGCGCCGGAGGCCGCGACGGAAAAATATCAGGACGGACGCTCTTTGTTTGAGAGCGCGAAAGGCCTGACATTGTTCGGCAACGCTGCGCTTTTGCAGGGCGAGCTTTTACCCGCGCTGGAAAAGTATGCGATAACCGCGGAAGACGCTGTTCTTTTCGCGGGCGACGCTCCAGGAATCGGCGCGATTCTTCTGGGCGTGACAAATCCCGCGCATATGAAAGAGTGGATTCGCGCGCGCCGGAATTGGAAACGCGTCGATGCCCGGGAACTGGTCGGCGAAATCTGGAACAAACTAAAAGAATGACAACGTCGCGGCTAAACGGACGCCGATTAGATAAAATATGGAGAATGGCGGAGGGAATCGCGGAATGATTCGGCCGAAGGACGATCCGGAAAAGAAAAATTCTTAAATTTTCCCTTGCCATAGTCTAAAAAATCCATTAATACTAGAGGGCTTCATTTTGGAGCAGTCCCTGAACGGCAGGGAGGGACAGGAGGATCCTGTCCTTAATGCCTGTTTACAGCTAATGTAATCAAGGTTTTTTGACATTCGCGGGCGTTGCCACATGCCTCCCAATGTCCAGCCGTTCCAGTCCGTCAAGGCATCTCCGGAGCAAAGGCTCCGGCGCCGGACTGTAAGGTAAGGGTTGCGCTTTTTGGCCACCCGCGCGGTTGTGTCCATAGATATATGGTCAGGTCGCGCGGAATCGTCGCGAGCCGGCAGTCCGGCTGGCGTCCGGTTTGCGAAGCGGCCTGTTTTTGTTTAAAGAGGCCGGATCAAGGCTCCCGATTCCGGGCATAGCAATGGAGTAAATAATGACGACAGTCAACGATCGGATTCGCATAAAATTAAAAGCCTACGATTATCGTATTCTGGACAAGGCCGTCGCGGAAATCGTGGACACGGCGAGAAACACCGGCGCGGGAGTGGCCGGCCCCATCCCCTTGCCGACAAATATTCGCAAATACACCATTCAGCGCTCGGTGCATGTGGACAAGAAATCGCGGGAACAATTCGAGATGCGGATTCATAAAAGGCTGATGGATATTCTGGAGCCTACGCAACAAACTGTTGACGCGCTTGGCAAACTGTCCCTGCCCGCGGGCGTCGACGTGGAAATAAAATTATAAATCATACGGGAAGGACGCGGACGGAATCGTCAAAGCGTCCGTCAATTTTTAAGAGACGAGGCAGTCATGGCAGAAAAAATGGGGATTTTGGGACGCAAACTCGGCATGACGCGCGTGTTTTCGCATGACGGCGCGGCCGTGCCGGTAACGGTGATCGAAGCCGGACCTTGTCCCGTCACGCAGATCAAGTCCGAGGCCCAGGACGGCTACAACGCCTTGCAGATAGCTTTTACGGAAGCCAAGCCAAAACATGTGACCAAGGCTTTGCAAGGTCATTTCGCGAAGGCCGACGCGGGACTTTTCCGGCATACGCGGGAGATACGGCTTGACAAGTCTCCGGACAACAAGCTGGGCGATCAACTCACAGTAGGCATGTTCGCCCCGGGCGAGAGAGTGAAAATCACCGCGAAAAGCATAGGCAAAGGGTATCAAGGGCGCATGCGCCGCTGGAATTTCGCCGGTTCCAAAGACACTCACGGTTGCGAAAAAGTGCATCGCAACAACGGCTCCATAGGCAACAATACTTTTCCGGGACGCGTTTTCAAAGGCCGCAAGATGGCCGGTCACTGGGGAAACGAAACGGTTACCGAAAGCGGCTTGCTTATCGTGGGAGTCAGGCCCGACGACAATGTCATATTGGTTAAAGGATCAGTGCCCGGTCCAAAAAATGGCCTGGTGCTTATTCGCAAGCAGTAGGGGAAGGCGATGGCGACTGTCAAAGTATATGATCAGCGCAAACAGGAAAGCGGCGAAATCGCCCTCGCTCCGGAAGTGTTCGAGATTGAGGCGAGGCCGGAAATTCTAAACTTTGTGGTGCGTTCGCAAATGGCGGCCAGACGCGCGGGAACGCACAGCGCGAAAACCCGCTCGCAGGTATCCGGCGGCGGCAACAAGCCCTGGAAGCAAAAAGGCACGGGACGCGCCCGCGCGGGATCCAACCGCTCGCCGATCTGGCGCGGCGGCGCGATTGTTTTTGGTCCGCAGCCCAGGGAATACGGTTTCAAGGTCAACGCGAAAATTCGCGCTCTGGCCCTGAAGATGGCCCTCTCCAGCAAACTCGCCGACGACGGACTCATGGTCGTCGACAAGATCGAAATCAGCGATCCCAAAACAAAACTTTTCGCCGGCGTAGCTAAAGATCTGGGACTGAAAAAAGCTCTCGTTGTCCTGCCGGGCCCCAACGAGGTTTTGTCGAGGGCCAGCCGCAATATTCCCGGCATAAAGCTCATGACGACGGAGCAACTTAATGTCTGGGACGTGCTTAAGCACGAGCAACTGATTCTTATGGAAGATTCGGTCGGGCTTATCGAGGAACGCTTCAAGCCCAGGGAGAGAAAATGAGTTTCGCCGACGCGCTTATAAAACCTCTGATCACCGAAAAAACGACAATGCTGAACAACGAGGTCCGCCAGGTAACTTTCCTCGTTGATCCGCGCGTCAATCAGATCACTATCAAGGAAGCCGTGGAAAAGGCGTTCGACGTAAAGGTGAAAAAAGTCAATATCGTCAGACGCAGGCCCTTAAACAGGAAAAAGCACGGAAAAATCATCGGCCAGTATTCGGGCTGGAAAAAAGCCTATGTCATGCTGGAAGAAGGTTACAAAATAGAATTCTTTGAGGGAGTATAGCAATGGGCGCTCGCAAACTGAAACCCACTTCGCCCGGCAGACGATTCCAGACAGTATCGGATTTCGAAGAAGTAACAAGAACCGTTCCCGAAAAATCCCTGTGCGAGGGCTTGCCCAAAAAAGCGGGACGCAACAATAACGGTCGCGTTACAAGTCGGCGCAGGGGCGGCGGCGTGAAACGTTTGTATAGAATCATCGATTTCAAGCGGGACAAGGAAGGCGTTCCGGCCGTAGTGGCGGAAATTGAATACGATCCCAATCGGACCGCGAGAATCGCGCTCTTGCATTATGTCGACGGCGAAAAACGCTATATTCTGGCGCCCGCCGGCCTCAAACAGGGCGACAAGGTTATGAGCGGGACGGACGCGCGCAGCGGTCAGACCGCGGACATAAAACCGGGCAACGCCCTGGAAATGGCGAAAATTCCCGTAGGCGCCGTAATTCATAATATCGAGATGAACCCCGGCCGCGGCGGTCAGTTATGCCGTTCCGCCGGAACTTACGCCCAGCTTATCGCCAAGGAAGGAAAATACGCCCTCTTGCGTCTGCCATCGGGCGAAGTACGCAAAGTTTTGGCGGCTTGCAGGGCGACAATCGGGCAGGTGGGAAATCTCTCGCATGAAAATATTTCTCTTGGCAAAGCCGGACGCAACCGTTGGCTGGGCAGGAGACCAAAAGTGCGCGGCGTCGCCATGAACCCCATCGATCAC
>CAMWPE010000168.1 GCA_947176055.1 uncultured Desulfovibrio sp. | reverse complement strand
GGTTCTTTTATGGCAAAGGCGGGGAATTGGCCCCGCGCTGGGAAAAAATCGGGGCGCGCAAGAATAACGTGGTTTTCGCGGGAGACGACGATTGGATCGATATCGAAGCCGGATATTAGGATTCGCTCGAAACGACTTATCGATCGTATAATAAAAAGACGATAAATTTAAGAAATCGCGCCTTGGAGCGCCAGGGAGCCGGAAACGTAATTTACTTCTATTAACCAACTTTATAAAACGACAACGGCGATTCAGACACTTTCAAACGCGAAATTATCCCAGGGCGACTTTGCGCTGTCGCCAAGGGATAATTTCAAACTATATTAAGAGGAGGCGGAAAAATCAGGAATTCATAGCGACCCGGTCTCTCACCTCCGGCGGAATGGGCGGCATGGCGCCGGCCTGGGTGCAGACGTAAGCGGAAACCGTCACCGCGTTCTGATGCGCCTGCGGAATTGAACAACCGTTAAGTATGCTAGCCATGAAAACGGCGCTGAAAGAATCGCCGGCGCCTACTGTATCGACAACTTCGACCTGGGGCGTTGGCAGGAAGGATGTCTGGCCGCGCGAGAAGATATAGCTTCCGTTAATACCGCAGGTCAGGATGAGAATATCGAGGTTATACTTGCCGGAAATGAGCCAGCATTTGTCCTGGAGATCAATGCCGGGATAACCGAACATACGGCTTACGACAATCAACTCCTCGTCGTTGATCTTCGCCACATTGCAACGCTGGAAAGATTCCTCGAGGATTTCCTTGTTATAAAAATTCTGGCGTAAATTAACGTCGAAGACGATATACCGGTTTCCATCCTTCGGAATGGCATCGAGGAAATTATACAGAGTCGCGCGGCTTATGGCGCTCCTCTGCGCGAGCGATCCGAAGGATATTGCCCGGGTGTTGGCCGCCAGTTCCATCATCCTGGGAGTGGACGGGATGTTGTCCCAGGCCACTCCTTCCTTGATATCGTAATTGGGAGAGCCATTGTCATCGAGAGTTACGATGACCGTGCCAGTGGGATAGTCGACTTCTTCGAGGAGAAAATTGAGTTTTTTGTCCTCGAAAGTCGCGACTATTTCTTCGCCCAGTTTGTCCGGGCCAATGGCGCTGACCGCGGAGCTATTAAGGCCCCATTGTCCCACATGATAGGCGAAATTGGCCGGGGCTCCTCCTATTTTTTTTCCATCTGGCAACATATCCCACAGAGCTTCGCCAAATCCGACCACAACATTGTTGCTTGTCGCGACCATAGCGTTTTCCTCCCGATAATTAAAGGGTACTATAATGAAAAGCGGCGAACGCCTGAATACCGAAGTTGAGCGGGATAAGCGACGCTCCTCCGCGGATAATAACGAATATGAAATTCGACCGCCGCGAATTGGGCATAAGGGGAAGAAGTCAACCCCGCAGTCGCGGTTTCGCGAAGAAGCGAGTCCGCGAAATCGCGCGCTAAAGATAGCGCCTCGTCGTCAATCGACGATTTTAATCGAAATTTATAATAATGGATAGCTCGTTAAAATTTGGACGCGATTAAACCATAAACAATTTAAAAGTCTCGCACAACCTTTTTCATAGCGTTTTTACATTGAAACTCCGAAGCTTTTATAATTATGGCCGGCGATTCAATTGAGCGGATCGCGATATTCGCGTGACACAAACCAAAGACAAGACGGAAATCCTATGAAGGCGCTCCAGCAAGAAATTATTTAATAATCCTTGACAGTTCGCGGAAAAAGGCGCGTCGAGCCGCGGTCGCGTCCGGTCCGGATTGATCTTCCCGCGCTTTATCGACCAGACTCCGGAGAACATCCCGATCGCAACGCGTATCGGACGCGAATTTCTCAATTAGCGAAGGCAGGGCGGAGGCGGAAGCGGAGAGAAAATTCTCCCGCCATTCTTCGGCCTCCTTGAATTTTTTGACTTCCTCCGCCCGGACGTTTTTTAAAGACGCCAGCCCCGCGGCCAAAGCGCCTATGTCCTCTTCGCGCATGAGTTTGCCTATAAATTGTCTCTGTCTTCTGGCCGCTTCCCGATCTTTTATCCGGTCATGCGTTTTCAGAGCTTCGAGCAGATCTTGCGAAAGCCCGAGACCGTCGCGCTCCTCCGGCGCGAGCCGGCAAAGCTCCTCGCCAAGTTTTTGCATAGCGGCGCTTTCGCGCTTTTTGGCCGATCTGCTGGGAGCGTCAGGTTTTTTCCCCTCTCCGCACATGGGTTTTCCTCCTTTAACAAATTTTATCAGAAATATACGCCGAAGATCGCTCCCGCTAAAACGACGAAAGAAACCACGCCGTTAAGCGTAAAAAAGGCCATCTTCAGACGCCCGGGATCCCGGGACGCGACAAGCTTATGTTCCCATAGCAAAATCGCGCCCACAGCGGCGCACATGGAGTACCAGGGCCAGCCAAGGGGCGCCGCGAATCCGGCGAGAAAAAGGAATATAACTGTCATACAGTGGGAAAACGCGGCGATATGCAAGGCGGAGCTCTCGCCCAGATCCGCCGGAATGGAATGAAGGCCCGTCTCGCGATCGACAGTCAGATCCTGAAAGGCGTAGTATATATCGAAGGCTCCCACCCAGAAAGAGACGGCGAAGAAAAGAGCGATCGGGGCGAGTCCCAGAGACGAAGGGATAACCGCGAGCCACCCCGCGAGCGGAGCGAGCCCCAAAGTCGCGCCCAGCCAGTAATGACATAGAGGAGAATATCTTTTCGTATAGCTATAGGCCGAGGCGAAGATCAGGGCCGGAAGGGAGAGGATGAGACAGGTAAGATTGAGACAGGCGCAGGCCGCGATAAAAACAAGTCCCGCGACGGCGGCGAACACGAGCGCCTCGCGAAGGGAGATCGCGCCTGTAGCCAGCGGTCTTTCCCGGGTTCGCGGATTGCGACGGTCGATTTCCACATCGATAATTCTGTTGGCGGTCATGGCGAAGGAGCGGACGCCGATCATGGCGACGGTCAGAAAAAAAAGAACCCGGGCGGAGGGAAGGCCCCGCGCGGCGAGAAAAGCCCCGCTCCAGGCCCAGGGCAAAGCGAAGACAGAATGCTCGATCTTGATCATCCGGCAAATTTCGATAAACCTCATATCAGGCTCCGCAGTCCGTTTGGTCGCCGTTGAGTTTTTCCAGCGCGTGATCAAGACCAGGCAGGATCGCGGCGAGGTTTTCCCGGGCCGCTTTCTCGCTCCCCGGCAGATTGATTACCAGACAACGGCCTATTATCCCGGCGACGGCCCTGGAAATTATCGCTCTCGGCGTAATGGCAAGGCTAGCCTGAGTCATGGCGAAGGAAAAGCCCGGGAGGGTTTTGTCAAGAAGCGACAACGTAGTTTCGGGGGTAATGTCCCTCTCGCTTAAACCGGTTCCGCCGCTGGTGAGGATTAGATTGTAGCATTCCTCCAGCGCCAGTCTGGCCAGAAGCGCCTTGAGTTTTCCGCGATCGTCAGGCACAAGGAAAAAACGGGTCAGTGACAAAGGCAAACTAGCGGCGACCAGCGCGGCGACCGCCGGTCCGGCGCCATCCTCGCGCTCTCCGCGCCAGCCTTTGTCGGACAAGGTAACCACAGCGAGGCTCCAGCCTTCGCGGCGAAGCGAGAACGGCTCCTCCAAAGATTCCGGCATATCGGTCAGGGCGCGAAGGATAGGAGCGAAAATCGAATGGACGACATCGCCGTCGCCGGGGACTAGAAGCCATTCGTATCCTAAAATCATAAAAGCGGCTCCCGACGCGGATTCCAGCAACGAGCCCGGAGGGAATTCGGAGGGTTCCGGCTTGGATTCCGAAATATGGGCGCTCAGGAGAACGCTGGTAATCGTCTGGAACGATTCTTGGTCCTGGCCAGGCGGCGCGAAGAGCGGGTAGGTTTTCAGGGGAATTTCCTCGCCCTTGACGCAAGGCAACGTCCGGATGGTAATCCGCATTTAATGGCTCCCTAAAGAACAGGGCGCGAATCCGGCGTTTTATACCGCGTCGCGAACAAAATACCAGCCCGCGGCCGGATTGCGGGCTACCCTTATAAAATAAAATATTAATAATGATACAATCGGCTTCGCCGGATGGCAACGGAAAGAACCAGGTCGCGGAGGGATTTCTCCGTAGGGATCTTACGCGTCCGGCGCGCGAAGGATAGAGAATGAGCGCGAGCGGCGACAGAACGGATGGATTAAAATTGTTGGGGCAAGGCTCGATGCCCAGCCTCGCCGGAGGCCCATCGAGGGAAATTCTGGAGGCTTTCCCGAATAAATATACGGACAGGAACTATATTGTCTCCATTTATTTTCCCGAATTTACATCCCTTTGTCCGGTCACCGGTCAACCGGATTTCGGAGCGATCCAGGTCGATTATATTCCGGACGAATTATGCGTGGAGTCCAAGAGTTTTAAACTCTACATGTTCGCTTTTCGCGACCATCGGTCTTTTATGGAGACGATCACAAACTCAATTCTGGACGATCTCGTCACTACGCTCGATCCGCGCTGGATCCGCGTAAAAGGGCTGTTCGCTCCGCGCGGCGCGACGCGGTTGCATGTCTTCGCCGAACGGCTCAAGCCAATGGAGACAGTTCTCAAGGAAGAGACACTGCGAGCCGTTGAAAACTGGAGGATCGAGACCAGGACTTAAATTTCATGCCGCCGCAAGGGGAGAGGCAACAACCCGTCGTCCTGGCAGCCATGAATCCTCCGCGCTTGCCGCCCGGTTCGTCCCAGGGAATATTATATAGAAAATCCGCGGCGAAATCGCGCTCGATCCGGTCTGCGGAAAATAAAATCGGGGACGATAAGAAATAAAACGCGAAATCGCGCGCGAGACGGTTTGGCGCTCCGGCGAGTTTCTTCGCGGGGAATACTTGTCCGCGCGAAAACGCGCGGAAATTCTGGTTGTATTTTTCCAGCGAAAACAGGATGCGATTGATGGCTCATTCGGCTCACTATAAAAAAAGCATGATCGCCTTGCTATTCTGGGCGATTGGGCTCTTCTTCTTTCTGGGCGTCTGGCAACATTCTTATTCGACAGCCCAGAAAGACGCGGAGAGCAGATTGCTAAACGAGGCGGGGAACCTGGCGGCCCAGCTGGCGCGACTGCTCGCGGCGCCGGAAAACAGTATGGACGAAACCGCGATTCGGGCGATTATCGCGGGCGCCATGGAAGACGAGAGCGTTTACGCCGTAAAGGCCGAGAACAACGACGGCGACGTAATCGGCTCCCGCCGCAATTATATGTGGGAACCCGCTCCCTGGGACGACGAAATCGCCGAGGATTGCGTTCAAGGCTCAAATACCCTGAAATACGGCGGCAGGACGGTAGGGAAAATCGAAGTGTGGATCTCGATGCGGCGCGCCCGCGAGGAACTCTCCATCTTCGCCGGCCGCGAGGCGTGGAAACTCTTT
>CAMWPE010000167.1 GCA_947176055.1 uncultured Desulfovibrio sp. | reverse complement strand
CTCTATATCGAAGGCAATATTGATCAAAATCAAAAATGGAATCCGGCGTTTCAGGAGGCGAGTTTAAACAAGTATGTTGAATTGACGCGAAAAGGAGCGGCTTACGCTCGCGAAAATGGCGCGGACAAGCTCCTCGTCATCTGGCCGGAAACAGCGATGCCATTCTTTTTTGAGCGGGCGGAGAAATACGCGCGAAAGGTAATCCGGGCGGCGGAGGAGACAGACGCGCCCTTGATTTTCGGGGCCCCGGGGATCGCCTATAAAAAAGGTTTGCCAGACGAGGCGGTTTATAATAGAGCTTTTTTGATTAGCCCCCGGGGACGCGTCGAAGGCTGGTACGACAAGGTTCATTTGGTTCCGTTTGGGGAATATTTGCCGCGATGGTTGAATTTTAAATTTCTAGACGCCCTTTTGCAGGGAGTGGGCGTTTACCAGGAAGGCGAATCCGCGGAACCGTTGCGCTATGACTCGCTTGCCCTGGGAATGCTGATTTGCTATGAAGGCGTGTTCCCGGAATTGGCCAGGGAGAGAGTGGCCGCGGGAGCGAACGCGCTTGTGGATATCAGCAATGACGGCTGGTTCCGGCGCAGTCCCGCGGCCAGACAGCATTTATATCTCGCGGCGCCGCGATGCATCGAGCAGAATCGCTGGTTGTTCCGGGGCACCAACAACGGCTTTTCCGCGACGATCAATAATCGCGGCGAAGTAGTGACTCTTGGTCGCCAATTTGAGGACGGCTGGTTATTAAGCGGCGGCAAGCTCTTGAAAAAACGCTCTGTCTTCTATTATATTGAGCCCTGGGAGCCTTTCGTCGCGGCTTTTTTGCTTATAATCGCGGCCAGCGTTCGCGCGAGGTCGCGTAAGGAAGAAATATGAGTTCCAATCTTCATTTCGCGGATTTGAAAGCCGCGAGCGCTCCGCTTGTTCAGAGATTTGAAAATCTCTGGAGGCGGCTTTGACCTGGAAGGAGACCGCCGCGAGCTGAACGAGCTGGAGACAAGAATATCTCTCCCGGAAACCTGGGCGGATCAGGCGAAAATGACCGCTCTTATGCGCGAAAAAAGTCGTCTGGAGCAAGAAGTCGATCGTATGGAAAATTTGAAGAAAGCTTACGACGATATGCAGGAATGGCAGGAGCTGGCTATCGACGAATCCCAGGACGCGCTGGAGGCTTTCGAGACTTCGCAAAAAACGCTCGCGGAGCTGATGGAAGAAATCGAGCTGGTTACCTTACTTGGTTCGGAAGAGGATAATAAAGACGCTATCCTTGAAATTCATCCCGGCGCCGGCGGAACCGAATCCCAGGACTGGGCGGAGATGCTCTTACGCCTCTATTCCCGCTGGGCGGCTCGTCATAAATTTGCCATAGAGGAGATCGATTATCTTCCGGGTTCCGAGGCGGGCATAAAGTCCGTTACCCTGCGTATCGCCGGGCCTTACGCTTTTGGATTTTTAAAAAGCGAGAGAGGAATTCATAGATTGATCCGTATTTCTCCATTCGACGCTTCGGGGAGACGGCATACTTCTTTCGCTTCCGTGGATATCGTTCCGGACGCGGGCGACGATATAGAACTGGATATTAAAGAATCTGATATACGGGTTGATATCTTCCGCTCCAGCGGACCCGGAGGACAGAGCGTCAACACCACGAGTTCGGCCGTGCGCGTCACGCATCTGCCCACCGGCGTAACCGCGCAATGCCAGAATGAAAAATCGCAACATCATAACCGCGAGACGGCCATGCGGGTGCTGAAGGCGCGTTTGTATAATATCGAGCTCCAGAAAAGGGAAGCGGAGCGGCAGGCCCAGTACGCGGGAAAGGACGCGATAGCCTTTGGGAGCCAAATTAGAACCTATACCTTGCAACCTTTCAGGCTCGTAAAAGATCACCGTACAGGAAGCGAAAGCGTCGACGTGGAAGCCGTGCTGAATGGGCAGATCGATCAATTTCAACACGATTATCTCCTTTATCGTCATGAGCAAGAACACAAAGCCTGACAACCTCGAACGGGAAATCGCGGCTCTGCCCGACGCGCTAAAAGCCGCCCATGTGCCGGACGAGAGCAAGACTGTCATCTTGGCGCGATATGTGCATGGCGTTACTGAATCCAGCTGGAATGAGGCGGCCCGAGAATATCAGTTGTCCAAATGGCATGCTCGCGAGACGGACGAGCAAAGCAAGGAGTTGGGGGACGGGCCCGACGAGTTGCCCATTTCTCCATTCCGCGACGTCGCCGGCGCGCTTACAAAAAATATGTTTGATAAGCAGCTTCGCCGCGAAGTGCTCCGCCTTAACCGGAATGGAGGCAGTCTGACGCTTATCAGTCTCGCCATCGCGGACAGAAAAAGACTCAATACAGCCCTGGGCGAAGCGACTGTGGAGCGTCTTGAAAATCTGCTCGGCTCGACGATTCTGAAAAGGCTCGAGGATTGCGACAGCCTGGGTTTCCTTCGCAAAAGACAATATATTTGTTCCCTGCCCGGACTGGGCCAACTGGCTGCCAGAAATTTCGCGGAAAAAATCAAAAACGATTTTGAGGACGCGGCGCGTCCATTTTTTCCGACCGGAGGAATTTCCGCGGGCCATGGGGCGAATTGCGCCATCGGCATCGTCAATGTGCCCCAAGGCGAATCCGGAACTGTGCCCGATCTCTTAAAACGCGCCAAAACAGCCCTCGAATTGGCGCTCAACAAAGACAAAACTCTGATCTATCAGGAAGGCGCCTTTTCGCCTCTGGAAAATCCCACTCTAGTTCAATCAAGCGAAAAACGCTTTCTATTTTTTGGGGGAGATACGGAATGAACTCGACCATGAGCGTCGCCGTTTTGAGCGGCAAGGGCGGAGTCGGCAAAACAAATCTGACGCTGAATCTCGCTTTTGCGCTCTTTGACGACGGTTATAAATCCCTGCTTATGGATTGCGATATGGGTCTCGCGAATCTGGACGTGCTCCTGGGAATAACTCCAGAAGGCAATATCCAGGATGTGCTGTTGGGCGAGGCCGATATTTCATCCGTGCTCCATTCCATAAGGCCAAACGCTCTGGACGTATTGCCCGCGGCATCCGGCGTTCCGGAAATTAATGATCTCAATCCGGACAAGAGGGAATTGCTCGTCTCTCGCCTCGATCCGCTCCTTGGGAAATACGACTATATTTTTATGGATATAGGAGCGGGTATATCGGACACTGTGCAAACCTTCGCGGCGATGGCCGCCATGCGGATCATTGTCATTACGCCGGAACCCACTTCGCTGACGGACAGTTACGCCCTGATTAAAGTATTAAACAAGCGGTTTGGGCTGTCCGATTTTCGCGTGGTCGTAAACGAGGTTTCCTCCAATAAGGAGGCGAAAGGCGCTTACGACAAGCTCGCGGGCGCTTGCAAACATTTTCTAAACATTGATTTGCAATCCCTTGGCCATGTGCGGATGGACAAAAAACTGGCCGAAGCCGTCTGCAAACAGCAACCGCTCATGGTTTACGCTCCGTCCTCTCCCGCGGCTCACGATATAAGGGCGATAGCGGGGAAACTGCAGGCAGCCCGCCTGTCTATGCTCGATTGGCTCGCGCAACATCCTATTCTTCAGGTAATAAAAGGCCCGGCCGCTCGCGCCGATTAGAAGGAAATAATTTCGGGAAAGGATATGAACAAAAGCGAATTGATCAAAACCCTGGCGGACGACGCGCAAATTCCCCTGGAAGACGCCGAATCCGTAGTAAATATATTCTTTTCGTCCCTCCGGAACGCGCTCCTGGCCGGCGACAGGGTGGAAATCAGGGGATTTGGCAGTTTCAAGATCAAGGAGTACGAAGGCTATTCCGGCAGGAATCCCAAAACCGGCCAGCCTGTCGCGGTCATTCCCAAGCGGCTTCCTTTCTTCCGGGCGGGCAAGGATCTGAAAGATTTTATTAATTCCTGAATTGGCAAAACGGAGCGATAGTCATGTTATTTTCCGGCGCGATGACGGCTCTTGTCACTCCTTTTAAAGACAATGAATTCGATGAGGAAACTTTCCGCGCTTTCATAGAGTGGCAAATTTCCGAAAGCATCCACGGGCTGGTGCCATGCGGCACCACAGGCGAATCGGCTACCTTGAGCCACGGCGAACACGAAAGAGTCATCGAGGTATGCATCGATCAGGCCGCCGGTCGCGTGCCCGTGCTCGCTGGCGCCGGATCAAACAACACGGCCGAAGCGATAGCCCTCACCAAATTCGCCCAGAAGGCGGGCGCGGACGGAGCGCTACTCATTACGCCCTACTATAATAAGCCCACGCAACAAGGGTTGTACGATCATTACAGCGCCATCGCGAAGGCCGTGGAATTCCCCCTGGTGCCATACAATGTGCCCAGCCGCACGGGTTGCAATATGTTGCCGCCCGTCCTTTGCCGTCTCGCGGACGAGTTCCCGCATATTTGCGGTGTGAAAGAAGCGACCGGGGACATGACGCAGGCCAGCCGGATACTCGAGCATTCCCCGCCGCGCTTCACGCTCCTTAGCGGCGACGATCTAACAGCTTTTCCGCTTCTCGCGCTGGGCGGAAAAGGCGTGATCTCCGTCACCTCCAATATCGCCCCCGCGCGCGTGGTGGCCATGTGCAACGCCGCGACCCGCGGCGACTGGGAAACGGCTCGCAAATGCCATCACGAGCTTTTCCCATTGAGCGCGGCCATGTTTATCGAATCCAATCCCATCCCCGTAAAAACCGCGCTTTCCCTGATGGGCAAAATGTCCTCGGAGATGCGCCTGCCCCTTTGTCAGCTAAGCGCCGAAGATCTGGAAAAAGTCAAAAAGGTTCGCATGGAGACGGGGATATTGAGCGAGAAGGCCGAGAGCGCGGGCGCGGAGGAAGAATAGAGGACAAGTGAGAAAGAGATAAAAAAATGGAGGGAAGGCTGAAGCCTTCCCTTTTTATGGCGCTTATGACGATGACTTATAAAGTGGCGAATGCGGGCGAACGAAGTTCGTCGCGTATCGATATCAATCTTTCGACAATGGACGATAAACTATTTACGCACTCCGCCCGTTTTTCATTTTGTTCTTTTTGCGCTTCGTATTCTTTGCGCAGAGCCTCGATAACGGGATCGATGGACTCCCGAATCGCCGAATTGCAATAGTTTTTCATCTGGCGGTTAAAATCGCGCGCGGCGTCCTCGCAAAATTCCTTTAATTGCTCGCGGTAACTCGCCAGCTCCCTTGCGCGCCTTTCTTCGGCTTCTCGCTGGGCTCTGGCCTGGGCTTCCACTCTCCTGTTTTCCCTCTCGGCGTCGGATTCGCCGAATAATGCGTTATAAATAGCTTGGCGACCTGATAGATAACCATTGGAGGTATGGGAATCGGCAAAGGGATTTTTCCCGGGAATAATACCTGGCGGGTATTCCCCTATACGGGCCCACGAGACTAG
>CAMWPE010000166.1 GCA_947176055.1 uncultured Desulfovibrio sp. | reverse complement strand
GATTATATGAACAATTCCGATCTCCGGATAAAGCGACGCGAAGGAGCGCGTCAGCAGGATGGATCGGTGACAGTTCAGGGGATCCTTCTGGGCGCACATGAGACATACGGGAAATTTTTCGAGACCGTCGCGGATCCTGCCCAGGGCGACCCGGTAAGGCTCCCACGCGGCGATTTTCGCGAAATCCGCTTTTCCTCCGCTATAGAGCGCAGGATCGGCCGGACGCGCTCCCAGCTCGCGACTGAAGGCGAGATAGTAGATTCCGTTTTCGTTGAGAAAGATTTTTACCGCCGGAAACCGGTAGCTCTCGAAATGCGAGACCGTCGGCTCGCTCCGGACATCCACGACGGCTCCTATGGAAAAATCGCGCAGTCTCTTTAAAAATTCCGATTGCGAAAAGGCGGCGTAACCGACGGTGTAAAGCGTATAGGCCATTTCGTGTACGCGCCGCGTCAGGCCGGCGTCTCGTCGTCCAAGCCCCTTTCGCGGATAAGGGCGGCCGCCCGTTTGGCCAGGGTGCCAACTTCCGGTTTCGATATCTGTCCGTCCGCTCCCACGGAAAGGCCTTTGTGTTTCAGTTTTTCGGTAATTAGCGAGGAGAATAGGAGGACTGGCAGTTGTTTCAGGATGGGATCGTTCTTGATCCTGTGCGTAAGATTGAGACCGTCCATATAGGGCATTTCAATATCGGATACTACTACCTGAACAAAATCCTTAAGGGGCTTGCCTTCTTCCTCTACGATTTTTTTAAAGGCGGTGAGGCAGTCCCAGGCTTCCTTGCCGTTGGTGGTGACTATGACCTTGAATCCGGCCTTTTCCAGGAGATCGCGTTGCATTTCCCGGACGAGGGACGAATCGTCGGCGACCAGCGCGCGGTAGCCGGTCGAGGCGTCCCAGTCTTCGCCCAGGTTGTCCAGGCGCAGGCTCAATTTGGGGTTCAGCGTGGCTACGACCTTTTCCAGATCCAGCAAAAAGACAATGCGTCCCTCCAGTTTCACCACGCCCACGATGGTGTTGCTCGATACGGATGCCATATAGGCGTTCGGTTGCTCGACCTGCTCCCAGCTGATGCGATGGATGCGGTTTACGCCGGAAACGCGAAAAGCGGTCGTGACATTGTTGAACTCTGTCACGATGGTTTTTGGCTCGCTTTTCAATTCGGCGGGGCGTTTGCCAAGCCAGAGAGCCAAATCCACGAGGGGAATAATACGGGAGCGCAAATTGAAGGCGCCGAGAACGCTCTCATGCTGCACTTCCGGCAATTCGGTGACTTTGGGCATCCGGATGATTTCCAGCACCTTGGCCACATTCACGCCGTAATAGCCGCGATAATGTTTGGCTTCCTCCTTACCCACGACCTGCTCCGTAAGATTATCCAGAGAAGGCTCGCCGGGAAGCAGGCTCTCATCGAGATAAAATTCCACTACTTCCAGCTCGTTGGTGCCGGCTTCGAGCAGAATATTGGTTTGAGCCATATTTTATCCCCCTGAAATCGCGCGCGGTCAGCGTCGTTCGCGCGGTCTCCGTTTCGCAGCGGGCGAAAAACAAGTTTAGCGGGCGCCCGGCATCCCTCGCTCAATAGCCTCCGCGATCAGGCGGAGCGAATCATCCTTCGCGGGCCGACAATCTCGCGCGCGCGATAATAGTCTGTATCCGGGCGACGTCGATTGCAATCATTTATTTATTCTATTTAATTATTCGGCGGCGATTGTCGCGGGGGCATTAAAAAATATATGAGAATCGCCGGAAATTTCCCAAGGCGACCTCCTCGCGAAGAGAATGTCGCGTCAACGGGTATTTTATAACGCGCGAAGCGTTCGCTTAAAAAGAAACAATCTCCGGTCGCGAGGCGATCATCTCGCGGCTATATCTCTCTCAATTTGCGCTCAGCGGCGTCGATTAAGCCGCGCGGCGTCGATGCGCCGGCGGTCAGACCAGCGACCAGGGCTGGGTCGAGATCCGCGCTATCGAGCTCTTCGGGCGTTTCCACATGCCATGTCCTGACGCCGGCTTCGATAGCCAGATCGGCCAGACGTCTGGTATTGCCGCTTTCCTTGCCGCCCACGACTATCATGATGTCCACCTTCGAGGCCAGATCCCTGGCTTCGTCCTGCCTTTCGCGGGTGGCGTCGCAAATGGTATGCAAGGCGCGGAGCCTGGGCAGACGTTTGGAAAGTTCTCTCTCTATCCGTTGAAAAATTTGCCGGTCCTGAGTGGTCTGGGCGGCGAGCACATAGCAGGCGTCCGGATCGGGCGCGAGCTTTTCCAGTTCTTCGGGCGACGCGAACACGCGGGCTTCGCCGCGCGCGTAGGACATGAGTCCGCGCACTTCCGGATGCTCCGATTCGCCGAAGAGCAAAAGGCTCGCGCCGGACGCCGTGGCTTCGGCGATGGCAAGTTGCGCTCTTTTTACTTTAGGGCAAGTGGCGTCTTCCACGCGGGCCGCTTTCGAACGCAACCGCGCCTCGTCCGCCCGGGGTATGCCATGCGCGCGAATCAGAACTGTGTCGCCGGGCAAGGCGTCGTCGGCGCGTCCGAGAAAAACGGCGCCTCTGGCGCGAAGCCGCTCGAGGACTTGAGGATTATGGATAAGGGGCCCAAGGGAACAGACGCGGTTTCCCCGGGGATTATTGTCCAGGCAGGATTCCAGTTTTTTGAGGGCCAGGCTTACGCCCATGCAAAAGCCGGCTTTTTCGGCGCGAATTACTTTCAAGATTATCCCAACCTTATTTTTCGGGAATTTTTAACCTGTTCGCTCTTCGCTTTCATCGGGCGCGCCGCGGAAAAAATCGTAGAGAAGCTCGTTCAAGGCGTCCCAGTCCGGAACCTCGCAAAGTCTCCCGCGCAGACTCGCGGCGCCGGGAAATGCCCGGACATAGCGGGGAATAAGCGAGCGCGTTTTGACAAAAGCGCGTTTTTCCGGCCCATGAATGCGCGCCAGTTCGATATGTCGTCTTATAATTTTCGCGAGGGCGTTTTTGTCGGGTTCGTTCGCGGTTCTTCCGGTCAGCAAATTTTTATGTTCATTAAAAATATCGGGATTATATAGGGCGCCCCTCGCGTACATGACCGTCGAGGCGTCGCTCGTCGATATCAAGTTAATTCCGTCCGTCGCCGTAAAAAGATCGCCGCTGCCTATAACGGGAATCGAGACTCTCTCCGCCAGGCGGCCGATCTCATCCCAGTCCGCCGCTCCGGAAAAGCCGTCTTTGGCGTAGCGCGGATGCAGGGTTATCCAGTCCGCTCCGGCGTCTTCCAGCGCGAGCGCGAGATCTGGCAAGACTTCGCGACCCCGGGCCACGCCCAGCCGGAGTTTAAAACCAACCATCCCTGGCGTTGTTCCGGCTTCGTCCTTGACGGCTTTGATAAGCGCTTTCGCTATCCTCATAAATAGAGCCGCGTCCCCGAGCAAGGCCGCGCCCGCGCCCTGGCGCGCGACTTTGCGGACGGAACAGCCGGCGTTGAAATCGATATAGCGGTATCCTGCCCCGCGCAATGCGACGGCGGCCGTTTTTACGGAGTCCGGATCGCCGCCGAAAATCTGGACTACGAGCGGGGAATCTTCCGGCGTCGTCCGCAGGAGCTCGTAAGTTCTTTTTGTCTCGTATAAAAGTCCTTTCGCGCTGATCATTTCCGTTTCGCAAACGGCCGCGCCATATTCCCGGCACAGGAGACGAAAAGGAAGATCGCTATAGCCGGCGAGCGGAGCCAGCCACGGCCGCTCCGGATCAAATACCGGAGGCGCCGAAACCGGGGCGGCGGGAATCGCGGCGGCCGGACGCATCTTACGGTTGAATTTTGTCCGCGGGCAGTCGCCAGGAGAGCAAGGCGAACCAGACGCAAATCAGGGCGCAGGCGATCATGCCGATGGATGTGGATGTCAGAATATTCCCGAGGCCAACGAGGGGCGACACGATAAAACCGAAGATATAACCGCCCAGGCCAAGAATGGCCGAAGCGGCGCCCGCCTTGCCCCTGCCTTCCGACATGGCGAGAGTATTGGCCGCCGCGAACACAATGCCCAGGAAAAACAGCATGGGAATTACCAGGCTCTCGAATACCCAGACGCTATCGATCAGCGAAATGGCGATTCCTTCGGCTATCGCGAAGGCGGCCGCCAGGGAAGCTCCGGTTACGGCGGCTTTTTTCATTGTCCGGAATTTTACCGAGACGATTGCTCCGCCGACTACGCCCATGGCGTTGAGTCCAAAAATAAGACCGAAGGTCATGGCGGAAAAGCCGTAATGCTCCTGCAGGATGAAAGGCCCGGCTGAAATATAGCAGAACAGGACGCCCAGCGCGGCGCTTTTCAGCATCGTGTGCGTCATGAAATGTTTGTCTTTTACGAGGGGAACAAATTCGCGCATGATCCGCAAAAGCGGAGCCTTGTTCCTTTTGTCGGGAGGCAGGGTTTCGCGGTATTTCGCGGCCAGCGCGAGCATGGTCGCGCCTATGAGGGTTAAAACGACAAAGATGCCGCGCCAGCCTATGGCATGGGCCATAAAACCGCCGACGAGAGGGCCGGAAACAGGCGCGATGCCGTTTATGGCGCCGATCACCGACATGATCTTCGCCAGTTCCCGGCCGGAGAATTTATCCGCTGGGATGGTTTTGGCCAGCATGACCGCGCCGGACGCGCCCAGACCCTGCAATAGGCGACAACCGATAAAGAAGCCGATGGACGGCGAAAAAACGCTTATGCCCGAAGCGAGGATAAACACGATCAGGGACATGACGAGCACGGGCTTGCGGCCCGTTTTATCGCTCAGCGGTCCCCAGAACAGCTCGCCGAGACCCAGGCCGATCATCACAAAAGAAAGGCCAAGTTGCGTCACGGAGCGCGAGCAATGAAACTCCGCGCTCATTTGGGGCAGGGTAGGAAGATAGAGGTCGTTTACAAAGGAGGGGAAGGCGCCCAGCGCCGCCAGGTAACAGACGAAGAACAAGTAATAAGAGCGACTGGAGCGCGCGATGGATGCTGCGGATTGCGTCATAATATCGCCAGATTAAAATTAATGGCGGGGATTGTCGAGTTTGATAAAAAATCTATAGAAAGGGTAAAGGATCTAAAAATAAAACCGATATGAGCTTACGCGAAGGCGGAGGAGGTCCGTTTCGTCATAGCGGGCGTTGTTAAAAACGACCGCTGGCTATGACGGTTTCGCGTCGCGAAGACGTCCGCGAATTTATCTTTTATAGGAAGGCGTCTCGCCCTCAAGGGATAATTTCGCGCGAAACTTCCAATATTGTCCGCGGGCATGGGCTAGCCCATTTGCATGGAAGCAGTGAGCCATTCACGGAGGAATGGACATGTCGTTGTCACTAAATGAAATTCTTCATGTTCCCCAAAGAAATCTTGGCGAGGGCGCTCCCGAGGATCATCGGGATCTCGCCAGTCTGGAAACCTATCTCGCAATCATCGAAAACAACCAGAAGTCTTGTCGCTTTATCCCGAATGACGCCATGCTCGCTCTGGACATGGCCGGGTTCGTAAGCGGCCAATTGCATTCCGGTCGCGGCGCCGGGTTGTCCGCCGCCAGGCTCGCGCTGGCTCTTTTGCAGCCCTGCGCGCCCGTGCAATAACCCCCCCCGTTTCCGCCCTGAATATCGCGGAAGGCGG
>CAMWPE010000165.1 GCA_947176055.1 uncultured Desulfovibrio sp. | reverse complement strand
CTCTGGCGGATTCATGAATCTGGCCGTCCGCGGTCCGGATTCGCTCTACAAACAGCCTTTTGCCCAGTTTCGAGAAATGCTCCTCGATTTGGGCGACTGTCCGGGGACTTTCGAAATGATCGGATACGACCTTGTAGGCGCGGAAAGAGATGGGCCGGTTGCCGTTGATATAGGCCGGATCGCTGGAGAGCGCCGAATGACTCAGTTCTCTTTCCAGCTCCCGGGTTTGCGCGCGCACTTTTTCAAGACCGCCGAGCATGCGGGGACCCAGCATACCGAGAATCCACACGGCGCCTATGGCGCCATAAATATAGGTAACGGCGTAGCATACCGGCAAAAGATCGATCCAGGTCTTTTTTTCCTCCGCGGATATGGGCAGGTTGCCGATGGCGTCCGCGGCCACGCCGATAACCGGCGAGAGAGTTTGGGAGCCGGCGTAAAGACCGGCCGCTATGCCGGCGTTATAACCCATGATTTTCGCGCAGATCAGGGCCGAGGCGAAGCAGAGAAGGCAGACGACTACGGCGAAGAGAATCTGTTTGAGACCGGAACCTTTCATCGCGCCCGCGAACTGCGGCCCGCATTTATAGCCGATGGCGAAGAGAAAAATCAGGAAAAAGAGCGATTTTAGCGGCGCCCCGATGGGAATGTTCAGTTGTCCTACAAGCGCCCCTACGAGCAGTACCGAAGTAACCGTTCCCAGGCCTACGCCTTTCCAGGAAAACTTGCCCAGCCAGAAGCCGACACCGATGGTAAGCATAATGGCGATCGATGGATTGGCGCGCAAAATTTGGATGATTCCGTCCATCTTGTCCTCCTCGAAGACAGCATGATCGCGAAAAAAATAACATGATCGGGCCGCGCGCCGCAATGGGAAAACGGGCTTATGGACGGAATGGCAGAATTGTGATAAATCCGGCAAGCTTACGATCTCGGGTCGAAGACAAACCGGACGGAAATTCGACCGCGTTTAAGGCTCAAGTCCGCGTCATCATATTAAAGGCTCGAAAAACGGGATTTTCATGGTATGGGAAAAGCTCTTTTTGGCAACGCTTGCATAATGATCGCGACGATTTTCTGGGGCGTCAATTATCCTTTTACAAAAGCTCTCATCCCCGAATGGATGTCCGCCAACGCTATATCCTGCGTCCGTCTGGTCGGCGGATGCTGTCTCTTCTGGCTTGCTTCATTGTTCATAAAAACTGAAAATCTGGATAGGGAAAGCCTGAAAAAAGCCGCGCTGGGCGGAGCGATAGGACTTTTTGGCTGTATTTTTCTCTTCGTGTTGTCCCTCGATTACGGCCGGGCCATCGATATCGCGATCATAATGACCTTGCCGCCTGTTTTTGTAATCCTTATGGAAGTAATTTTCATGGGGCGGAGACCGTCGCTATGGGTTTACGCCGGCGTTGTCCTTTCTTTCGCGGGAGCGGCGATGGTTATCATGGGCGGCGGGAGCGATTCGGGCGGCGACGACCGGAGCCTGGGCGATTTTCTGGCCATAATTTCCAGTTGCTGTTTTGCCCTCTATCTTGTTCTCCTCGCGAAACCCAGCGACCGCTATCATCCGCTTTCGCTCTTGCGCTGGGTATTCCTTTTCGCGGCTTTACCGGGTCTTTTTCTGGCGCCATCCCTCTTGCGCTCGCCGATACTGCATACGACGAAACTGGATCCGTGGCTCTGGATCGGTTTTATTCTCTTTTGTCCCACTTTTATTTCCTATTTGCTAACCCAGCCGGCGATCAGGAATATCGGCGCCGTGCTTGTGTCCCTCTATCAATATTTAACGCCGGTTGTAGCGGCTGTCGCGGCCATGTTCATGGGCATCGAAAAACCGTCGTGGCATCAGGCCGCGGCCATGGCGATTATAGTCGTTGGCATGATTATGACCAACATGGGTCACGACAGGAAAACTTCTAAAAACAGGAGCTAATATGGACTTCAAGGAATTGATGACGGCCCGCTATTCCGTTCGCAAACTATCGGATCGGCCGGTGAGCGAGGAACAGATCGAGAGCATTCTGGAGGCGGCCAGGGTCGCGCCCACGGCCGTGAACAAGCAGCCTTTCAAGATCTTCGTCCTGCGGACGCCGCAAGCTATCAAGCATGCCGCCGAATGTTGCCGTTTTGATTTCATCGCTTCGGCTCAGGTAGTATTTGTTATCGGCGCCAAAAAAGAAGAGGCCTGGGTGCGTCCCTCGGACGGGCATAACTTCGCCGAAGTCGACGCCTCGATAGCGGCTACGCATATGATGCTGGAGATCGCGAATCTGGGCCTGGGCGCGACCTGGGTAGGGCATTTCGACGCGGAAAAGCTAAAGGGATTTTTCCATCAGACGCGGGATTACGAGCTGATATGCATGTTCGGCGTTGGCTATCCCGCGGACGATTCGGAGCCAAATCCGCGGCATTTTCAATATAAGGATATGAAGGATCTGGTCGAGCGGCTGTAAAACGGCGATCGCGTTCCGGGAGGATTAATGCCAGAGTCCGGGCGCCGCTTCCGACCCGCCCCGAATAAAGGCGAAGGCGTTGTGGTTATGAATGGATTCCATGCTCTCAACCTCCACTTCGTACCGCAACGCCCCGGGAAGCGCGGACAATTTGTCCGCGACTTGCCTGGCCACGTCTTCCACGAAGGCCGGATGGGCGAAGGCCCGCTCGGTTACGAATTTTTCGTCGCTCCTTTTAAGGAGAGGATAGACAGAGGAAGAAGCGCAGGACTCGGCCAGCTCGATTAGCTCCTCCAGCCAGACGAATTTAGCCATGAGAATTTTCATGCGAATAATCGCCCGCTGGCTATGCGCTCCTTCTTCGCTTATGGCTTTGGAGCATGGGCAGACAGTCATCACCGGCGCCTGCGCTCCTACCAGAAAAGTCAGGCCCCGCTCGTCCAGCTCTCCGCTAATAGAGCAATCGTAGGCCATATAAGCCCGAAGAGCGGCGGCTGGAGAGGCCTTGCGAATCAGATAGGGGAAGTTGAAACCGGCCCACGCGCGGCTGGCGGAAAGTTTTTCGCGCGCGGTTTGCAACAAGCCGCGCAGTGAGCGCGGATCCAGCTCTTCGTCCCAGCCGTCCAGAATTTCGATGAGCCTGCTCATATGCGTCCCCTTGCGGCTGGGAGGCAGATCCACGCCGAGATCAGCCGAGGCAACGCAAATTTGCTGGCCGTTTGTCCGATCCCGGAGTTTAAGGGGAATTCGGGCGCCGCGAATGCCCACGCGGTCGATGGGAATGGCCAGATCCGGCCGGGTATTCTGGATATCGGCGAGATCCTCGCCCCGTATGTTTTTCATATGTCGTCAATTTTCGCGCCGGGTCGCGATGTCCCCGCGTTCTATTTCGCTCCGGGCGACGGTTTGCGTATTTCCCAGACCGCGACGCCGATTAGCGGCTCGCTGGAATGAGGCGAAGCGACCCGGCGCCGGAACATGACTTCGCAATAATAACCGTCGCCCCGGAGAGTTTCGATAAATTCGTCGCATGGACCGCGACCGGGATCCGCGATCCAGGCGACGCCGTCAGGTTTCAAAGAATGTTCCAGTAACTTCGCGACTGGCTCTATGGCCCGGCGCTCGTAGATTATATCGCCGCCCTGAATTATGTCGAAGGATTTATAATGGAATGGAGGGCGGCGCCAATCCGCCTGAACCAGCCAGGGCGCGGGCGCGGAGTTTAGCCGCGCGTTGCAGACGCAATGCTTGAGAGCCGCGAATTCGTAATCCGCCGCGATCACCGGGGCTCCCCGCTCCGCGCTTACGATAGCCGTCAGGCCAAGGCCGCATCCCAGATCAAGAGTTAATTTTCCGGAGAGGTCGCGCCTGGATAGCCATTCGGCCAGAACCAGGCTGCCCGGCCATAATTCGGTCCAGTAGGGGATCCGCTCGTCCTCGAAGTCTTCCGCGCCCATGGCCTCCCAGAGACTCTCCAGATCGGCGGAGCGGGCGAGAACTAGCGTCCGGCCGCCAAGGTTCACACTAAAGGAACCTTCCTCCAGGATCGCGGAGCATTGGGACAGGGCGCATTCCATTTCTGATAGATAATTCGCGTCGGCGGGAATGTATAGGGGGGATCGCGACGACGGTCTTGCCATTCGCGACGAAATAATATATTTGTCGGTTTATTAATCGGAGCGTGGCGCAGTTGGCAGCGCGCCTGGTTTGGGACCAGGAGGTCGAAGGTTCAAATCCTTTCGCTCCGACCAGAAATTTTAAGAGGTCGCGACGAAAGTCGCGGCCTTTTTTATGGGCCGGAAAAGAGCGGCCAGCAATAACAACTGAAGCGGGGGTCAGGCAAATTTTAGACTGACTGTCGCGGATAACCGCTAAAAAGATAAATTATCGCCGACGCTGGCAAATCGAGATAGATCGATAATTTTAAACGTTAAATAATTAATAAACATTATATTATTTTTCGTATATTATTTATTTTTAACACTTACAATATTCTATAATAAATATTCCAATCAGGAATATTATGAGAATTAAAACTATCGCGATGGTCTCTTTTAAGAGACTGGTTTAGCTTGAGCCGCGTTATAGATTGGCCTATTTTTGCTATAGGATGTATAAGATAGGCCGGCTTCTGAAAATCCTATGGTTGTTCTTGTTCCTTTGTTGCTAAAATTTACCGTCGCGTCCCTTGTTCCCGCTGAAATACTGGTAAATTTCTTCCTAATTAAGCCTGACGCCGGGAAGCGTCATAATAGATTTTTTAAATCGGAATCCCATATTACTTCCTATTAATGTTAATGCGACAAGAAAATGCCGACAATCATAAGCGCCATTCCGGCCCAGGCGAGGGGACCGGGTTTTTGTCCGAACATTGCCCAGCCGCCCAGCGCCGTGCCGATAAGGCCGAACACGCCCCACATGGCGTAGGCTACGGCCAGATCCATTGTTTTTACCGCTATGGAAAGGGAATAAAAGGCCGCGCCTACCAGGATATAGGCCGCGATTCCGTACCAGATCCTTTTAAAGCCGCGGGAAGCGGCCACGCAAAGATTGGCGAAGATGTCAAGGAGCGCGGCCAGGATGACGAAGAGCGTCGCCGCGCCGAACAGGCCGGTAATGCCGCTCATGGAGCGCCCGCCTTCTTGCGCGACGTGCCGAGGTGCGCCAGATAGGCGCCTCCAAGCACGCAACAGAGTCCCACAAATCGTTTGAAAGAAAGATGCTCGCTCAGAATGAAGACGCTTGAGAGGGCGACGAGCGCGAGTCCCAGTCCTTCCCAGAATGCGTAGGCCACGCCAACGGGGATGCCGGTGGTCGAGACTGCCAGTAGATAATAGGAGAGGCCGATAGCGAGCCACATGAGGACAAGACCCAGAATCGAACCGCCGGGAAATGTCCAGGTCTGGGAGAGTTTCATAACGGTAGTCCCGCAGACCTCGAGAATGATCGCGCCAAAAAGGGCTTGCCAGTGTCGCGCTTTGGTCATGGGTTTATCCATGGTTCCGGTTTGGCAACCGTCTACAGTTTCGCGCGTTATTCCCATTCAGTAAAGGGGTTTCGCGTCTGGACACATCGCGGACTTTGGCGCGACTGGGACGATTTTCGCGCGAACCGCGCGCTTTATTTAAGGAAACACTGATTAAGTCTCAAAAAATTTAATCGTCATTCGTATCTGTTTA
>CAMWPE010000164.1 GCA_947176055.1 uncultured Desulfovibrio sp. | reverse complement strand
AATCTGGATTGCGGCTGGATCGATCTCTATTTGCTACATCAGCCATATTTCGATGTCGTCGGCGCCTGGAGAGCCCTGGAAGAAGCGAAAAAAGAAGGCAAAATTAGATCTATCGGCGTAAGCAATATGACGCCAAATCTCTGGAATAAATTTATTCCCCAATTTGAGACTCTTCCCGCCGTAAATCAGGTCGAATGCAATCCTTTTTGTCAGCAAAGGGCTCTGCGGTCAATTCTCGATCCTTTGGACGTAAAAATTGAAGCCTATTTCCCACTTGGACACGGCGATAAAAAGTTGCTCGATGATCCATTTATCGTCTCGCTCGCCAAAAAATACAACAAAAATCCGGGACAGATAATCCTGCGATTCGAAGTTCAAGACGGGCTTATCGTTTTGCCAAAATCGACAAATCCGGCGCGAATCGCCGGCAACATCGAGATCTTTGACTTTGAGCTGACTCCGGAAGAGATGAGAGGGATGCGGGAACTAGATACCGGAAGGTCCACGCATAATCCGGAAGCTCCGGGCATGGGCGAAACGCTATTAAAAAATTTCAAAATTCATGATTAGAGGAGGAGAAAAAATGGATTTTTCGAAATTGAGAAACCCGGGCGACGTTAAAAAACTTTCACCGAAAGAGCTCGAGGATCTCGCTAAATTTTGTCGCGAGATGATCCTGAAACGCACAGCCGTGTACGGCGGTCATGTTGGTCCCGATCTTGGGGTTGTGGAAGCCACAATCGCGCTTTGCCGCGTCTTCGATTTTCCCAGGGACAAAATTGTCTGGGATGTAAGCCATCAGGACGACGTATGGAAAATGCTTACAGGCAGGATGGAAGCTTTTACCAAACCGGAACCCTATTCCGTTATTGGCGAATACACCGTGCCCGGCGAAGCGCCGGAATACGATCTTTTTTACGCCGGTCACACGTCTCCCTCGATTTCCCTCTCGCTGGGACTGGCGCGGGCCAGGGATCTGAAAGGCGAAAAATTCAATATTATTTCTTTCATAGGCGACGGTTCGTTAAGCGGCGGAGAAGCCTTTGAAGGACTGAACGAAGCCGCCGTATTGCGAAGCAATTTTATCGTTGTCGTCAACGACAACCAAATGTCTATCCCGCATGATCACGGCGGCCTCTATCGTAATTTGCGCGATTTGCGCGAGTCCGCTGGCGCCGCGACTAACAATTATTTCAAAGCCATTGGCTTTGATTATATGTACCTCGCGGAAGGCAACGATATGGCGAAGCTTTCCGAAGTTTTCGCGCGGGCTAAAGATAGCGACTGGCCGGTAGTCGTGCACATTAATACCCAGAAAGGCGAAGGCTACGCGCCCGCGGAGGCTCATCGCGAGGAATTTCACGCGATGCCTCCCTATTATATCAAGACCGGAACGCCCAGGAGCGTCGACCCTCAACCTGACATTGCAAGCGTTACCCGCGATTATCTGCTCGCCAAATGCGAAAGCATGCCGGAATTATTAATTGTTACAACGTCGACTCCGGAGATTTTCGGTTTTATGGAAAAGGAGCGCCGTCAAGCCGGACGGCATTATCTCGATCTCTGCATCTGTGAGCAAACCGGCGTCTCGGTTACAGCGGGGGCCGCGAAAGGCGGGATTAAACCTGTTTATCCTGTGGCTGGCACATTCCTGCAGCGAGCCATAGATCAGATGATCGAGGATCTTTCCCTCGATAATCTGCCCGGCGTTCTGATCACTTTTTATTGCGGCGTGTACGGTATTCCGGACGCCACGCACCTTGGCTTCTGGGATATTCCCTTGTTGACAAACACTCCCAATCTCGTCTATCTGGCTCCGTCCGGTTTCAGGGAATATACGGCCATGCTGGATTGGGCATTAAAACAGGATAAATACCCTGTCGCGGTCCGCGCGCCATTTGGGCCGGTCGAGGACGCGGAGGAAAAGCCGGATGCCGATTACGGCGATCTAAACAAATTTAAAATAATCCGCCAGGGCTCGGAGGTTGCCATAATAGCCGCCGGCGCTTTCTTTGGCCGCGGACGCGAGACGGCTGATCTATTAAAGAAGAATGGCATCGAAGCTACCCTTATTAACCCGCGATTTGTGTCCGGCATCGACGAAGGCATGCTCAAGGATCTGGAGAAAAATCATAAACTGGTCATTACGCTGGAAGACGGGTGCGTCGAGGGTGGTTTCGGCGCGAAAATCGCTCAATTCTACGGGCTATCGCTTATGAAGGTTTTAACTCGCGGCGTTCCGAAAAAGTTTGTCGATAGATACGAGGTTGACGAATTCTTAAAAGAATGTCGTCTTACCCCGGCGCAATTGGCGGAAGATATTAAAAAAGCCATTAAATAAAATTTGACAGGCGCTCGCCGCCGGACTGTCGAGTCTGGCGGAGACGTATTTAAAACTGTTATTCTTCCTCGGGATTTAATTTTGCTTAGGAAACTTGACAATACGTAAGTCTTAATTATAACCAATTGATTAAAATAGAAAATTTATATAGTTCCATTTTATTAACACGCTGGCGCGGAATTAGCCGCGCTGACTATACTTTGACGAGCGAATACTCTCCCTGGGAATTTTTCCGGTCGACCTGGCTCTCCGTCATTAATGGAGAAGTTCACGCGAAATAAGATATTGAATTGATGGTTAGAGGATGAACGCGATGCTTAACTGGCTTACGCATATTTTTCAGGTAAATCCCATTATTCCCATTTTTCTCACTCTTGCCCTGGGTTTCTGGCTGGGCAGTCTTAAATATAAATCATTTACTTTAGGCCCGGTAGCCGCCACCCTTATCGTGGGAGTCATTATCGGCCAAACGCGGATTGTCATACCGGAAATAACGCGATCAATTTTCTTCATGCTATTCCTGTTTTCCATCGGTTATAGCGTTGGTCCGCAATTTTTTATGTCTTTCCGGGGAAGGGGACTGGTTCAGGTCCTGTTTGCCTTGATCGAAGCCGGAATATGCGCGTTCACAGTTATCGCGGCCGCCAAAATCATGGGTTACGATATGGGCGTCGCGGCGGGACTTTTCGCCGGATCGCAGACAGCGTCCGGATCTCTTGGTCTGACTAGCGACACAATAAAAGGTTTGAGTCTTCCGTCCGAGGCGAAGGAACATCTCGTCTCGATGATAACCGCCAGCTACGCGGTGACATATGTGTTCGGCACCATCGGTTCGGCCTGGTTTTTATCGAATATCGGCCCGATGCTTCTTGGCGGTATGAAAAAGGTGAAACAGGAAATCGCAGAAATTGAAAGAGAAATGGACGAAGGCGAGTTCCGGCCGGAGCCTGGTTATATGAGGGCGGAACGGCCCGTGTCTTTCCGCGCGTATCTGGCGGATGGCCCATTTTTCGAAAAGCCCAGGACAGTCGCGGAAATTGACGAAGAATTCGCCAAGAGCGGAAAAAGGCTCTTTGTCGAAAGATTGCGTATCAGGGGAGAGATACGCGACGCGGAGCCGGATCAGAAAGTCAGGAAAGGGGATCGCATCGTCATAAGCGGCAGGCGAGAAGAGATTGTGGAAGACAAGAGCATATTGGGGCCCGAAATAGCTGATAAGGAATTATTAAGTTTTGGCGTTGAAAATTTGCCTGTTACGATAGCTCAAGGCAAAGTCGCAAAAATGACTTTTGGCGAATTGAGACGGCAAAACTTTATGAAAGGAGCTATTGTCAAATCTTTTTCGCGCAATGGCGTAGTCATGCCGGCCAGAGAAAAAACGCGCCTCCAACGCGGCGATATCCTCACTCTGGTAGGCTTGCCGGAGGATGTAAAAATCGCGGCCAAAGAGATCGGATTCGCTGATCGGCAAACGGAAACGACGGATATGATTTTTCTTGGCTTCGGCGTGGCGACGGGATGTTTTATAGGAGCCTTAAGCGTAATTATTGACGGCATTCCTGTGTCATTGAGCTCCAGCGGAGGAGTATTGTTAGCCGGATTATTTCTTGGCTGGCTTCGGAACAGGAAACCTACTTTTGGAAGGATTCCGGCTCCTGTCGTATGGCTTTTCGACAAGCTGGGTTTAAATATGTTTATCGCCATTATTGGGCTGACATCCGGCGCGACTTTTGTCAGCTCCCTCCGGGAATACGGATTTTCCCTGTTTTTAGTCGGGGTCTTGTGCACTCTAGCGGCGCTGACCATCAATATTTTTATAGCGCGGAAAATATTCCGTTTTAACGCTCCGGAAACTCTGGGTTGCGTTGCCGGGGCGCGTTGCGGCGTAGCTTCCATAGGAGCTATACAGGACGCGCTGGGCAGCAATCTTCCGGCCATAGGTTACAGCGTGACTTACGCGGTAGCCAACCTGGTTCTGGTCTTTTCGAGCTTGCTGGTGCTAGCCTTTGTATAATTTGAGGTCGTATTCACGAAGCGCGGCTGGCGCGCGACGCGTCTCAAACATGTTTTGTTGGAATTATCCCTTACCGCCGCGGTTCTTCCATACGAGGGATAATTTTGCGGAGAATGAGCAAGCTTTGCAAAACCGCCGTTATTGGGAGATATTTTTATATCCTGCGCCTTATCGAAGCTTGAATCCCTCTATGCCTCTGGCAAGAAGAATAGTCGCCCTGTCGATCATTTCCTTCAGGGACAATTTTTTGCCGGACATAACCCATTGGCGATAAAGACCAGCTCCAGTATTGTAAATAAAGCATAAAATTATTTCCCTGTCATCCTCTCGCAAAGCGCGGCACCACGAAGACTTTTCCCATGTGTCACGAACAAATCGCATGAGCAGTCTGGCGCCAATAGCCGAGCCATGATCGCCCAGAACAAGATTATCGTAAAATTTGCCCTGTTCGAGGGAAAAGAGGTAAAATTCGCGGGTAATTTCCGCGATATTTTCAGGAACAGTATAATGGTTTATACGCGCGATATAAGCTTTTACCATCTCCTCCAGAGTTTCCTCCAGAAGCGCGTCAAGCGATTCGTAGTAAACATAAAAAGTCTTCCTGCCAATTTTCGCCTCCGCGCATAGGGCGGAAACAGTAATTTTCTTGTAATCCTCGCGTCCGGCCAGCTCCCGGAACGCCTCCCTTATTCGCTCGAGTGTTTTCCGCGTCCTGAGATCGATTAATGCCGTTTCGCGCATTTCACTCCTTCTGTAACACAATATTAAAAAATGTTTCTTAGGAAACAAATTTGGAATTGTTGGGCTTGCCGTTAATTCGCGGTCCAGATATGACACACCTGTTTCATCAATTTGTCAAACCATATCCGCCTGGCAATGAGACGATTCCGACCGAAATTCGGATTTGTTTAATTAATTTATCCCAAGCCAAGCTTTTTGACCAGTTAAGGGAAAAATCATTCGTATTTTTTACAGGAGGAAAAATGGCCGCGATCTTTATTACAGGAGCGTCGTCCGGCATAGGCAAAGCTACCGCGAAATATTTCGCCGCTAAAGGCTGGGAGGTTATCGCTACGATGCGAAGTCCTGAAAAGGAGAAAGAGCTGACCAAACTCGGGAATGTCCATTTAATGAAGCTGGACGTAACCAATCCGGAGCAAATTAATGAAGTCTGCGATAAAGCTATCGCAACTTACGATATCGACGTTTTGTTTAATAACGCCGGTTACGGGATAATGGCGCCTTTTGAAAAGATTGACGAAACTAATTTGCGAAAACTATTTGACACGGATGTAATTGGATGCATGCT
>CAMWPE010000163.1 GCA_947176055.1 uncultured Desulfovibrio sp. | reverse complement strand
TCCCTGGGACGATATTGAAAATAAATTCGCCGTCGATTCCATCGTCGAGGGAAAAGTAGCGAGGCTGGCTCCTTTTGGCGCCTTTATTACAATTGGCGACGGCGTGGACGGGCTGGCGCATATTTCCGAACTCTCCTGGGATAAAAAAGTCCGGGACCCGGGAGATGTGTTGAAAGCGGGCGATAAGGTAAAAGTAAAAATTAAGAGTATTGATAAATCCAACAAAAAAATATCATTGAGCGTCAAGGACGCGGAAAACGATCCCTGGGCGGACGCGGAAGAGAAATTTCAGGTAGGCCGGGAATACGAAGGCGCGATAGAGAGCCGCGGCCAGTTTGGGATTTTCGTAAATTTGGCGCCCGGTCTAACCGGTTTATTGCCAAATTCGACGCTTAAGGAAGCCAAAGATAAGACAAAATTTTCCGGTCTCCAGCCGGGAGATCCAATCAAGGTTATTATCCAGAAGGTTGACTGTCCCGCGAAACGCATTAGTCTAACATTAGAAAAAACCGACGCGCCCGCCGAAGATCTGTCCTGGAAAAATCATGTCCAAACCGAATCGGCCGAAAA
The DNA here is from genome assembly GCA_947176055.1 of uncultured Desulfovibrio sp. Taxonomy (GTDB): domain Bacteria; phylum Desulfobacterota; class Desulfovibrionia; order Desulfovibrionales; family Desulfovibrionaceae; genus Desulfovibrio. Next base: position 5,120 of record CAMWPE010000163.1, on the reverse strand, counting down.
GCCCTTTTCCTCGGGAATCATGGCCCAGGCTCTGGCTCGCGCGTTTAACAAAAAACAAAAAGGAGATTGAACGCGTGAAAAAACTTGTCGCGTCTTTCGTCGCGCTTTTATTATGCGCGGCTGTTCCTTGCCTGGCGGATAATCTGCCTAACTTCGTCCAATTGGTCGAAAAATGCGGTCCGGCCGTGGTAAATATTAATACCGAAAGAAAATCGTCCGGCTCGGAGGAAATGTTCGGGGAAATGTTCAGGAACATGCCTCCCGGTTTTGAGAAATTCTTCGATCAGTTTGGCGGTCGCAATCCCGGCGGCAAAGGCCCCAGAATGCCGCATAAGCAAAAATCCCTTGGATCCGGCTTTTTTGTCTCCGCCGACGGCTATATCGTAACTAACAATCATGTGGTAGCGGACGCGGACGTTATCCGCGTCACTATGGACGACAAATCCGGAAAATCGAAGACTTTTGTCGCGAAGCTTATCGGAGCGGACGAAGAAACGGATCTGGCGCTCCTGAAAGTGGAGGGCTCCAATCTTCCTTATCTGGTGTTTGGCAATTCCGACGCCATGAAAGTAGGCGAATGGACCGTAGCCATAGGCAACCCATTCGGCCTCGATCATACGGTCACCGCGGGTATTCTTTCCGCCATAGGGAGAAATATTCATTCAGGTCCTTTTGACAATTTCCTGCAGACGGACGCTTCCATCAATCCGGGCAACAGCGGCGGTCCATTGTTGAACATGGCCGGTCAGGTGATAGGTATAAACACCGCTATCACCGCCAGCGGTCAGGGCATTGGGTTTGCCATTCCGAGCAATATGGCGGCCAAAATCATAGATCAGATCAAGGATGGCAAGAAAGTCAGCCGCGGCTGGATTGGCGTTACCATTCAGGATATTGACGAAAACGCTTCCAAAGCGCTTGGCCTGAAGGATGCTTCCGGTGCCTTGATCGGACGCGTATTGGAAAACGAGCCGGCGGCTCGCGCTGGTCTTCAAGACGGAGACGTCATCCTGGCGGTGGATAACGAAAATGTGGAAAATTCCGCGGAGCTTTTGCGGGCGATCGCCGACAAAAAACCCGGTTCCACAGCGACCCTAACCATCTGGCGCAACGGCAAGACCATGACAGTAAACGTTACCTTGGGCGAAAGAAAAGCCTCCATGGCCAATCAATCGACGGGCGATTCGAAGAATAATAAATCCGACGATTCCCTGGGTATTTCCGCCAGACCCCTGAAATCCTCCGAAAGGAAGGAAATGAAGATCCCCGATAACGAGGGACTCTACATTGTCGATGTGGATCCGGACAAACCCGGCGCCGAAGCCGATCTGCGCCCCGGCGATATCATTCTCAAGGCCAATATGGCTCCCGTGAATTCCCCGGAGGAACTCTCCAGAATAGTTAAAGACGAAGGCGCGAAAAGAGGAGCGGTGATTTTGCAGATTAAACGCGGTCAGGACATTTATTTCCGCGCCGTCAATATTGGCAAGTAACTTTAAATAAAATATGAAATTAAAAAAGGGATCCCGCTTGCGGATCCCTTTTTTGTTGGAATAAAATATTTATCGCCGTATAATACGCGCGAGCGTTAATCTCGAAGGGATCCGGATTTAAGTCTCTATTAATAAGGGAGTTCTCGTGAAAGTATATAAAGACGCCCTCGTAATGCCTCTCGAGGGAAACATGAATAAATTTTCCGGCGGCGTGTTCGATTCGGCCGGAGAATTTATTGCGGACAGTGTTGTTTATCGCGTCGACCCCGTCCTAAACTTTGGATGGAACCTATCTATACGGGGGATGTTTATTCGCCCATTTTGGTCATTTTATATGGGAATCCCTGCCTAGAATAGCGGCGATTCGCAAATGCCCGGAATATCCCCTTTTATTTATTTCTCCCTATGACCGGATTTTCGAAACGCAAAGATTGTTTTTTAAAACTTTGGGCATAAAGAATGAGATAAAATTAATTAAAAACCCGGTTAGAGTTTCCAGGCTGATTTATTCTCCGGCGGAAGCTTCGTTGGTTCCGCTTTCCATGACGGAGGATACGCTCGCCGCGCTGGCTTGCAAGAATTTTGCCCCGGTTATGGATAAAAAAATCTGGCTTTCTCGCTCCAAATTAAAATATGGGCTAATCTTGAACGAACGGCTCATAGAGGAACAGATCGCGTCTCTCGGTTTCGAGATCGTCTATCCGGAAAAAACGCCTTTATTGGAACAAATAAAATTAATTTCGTCTTCGCGAATTGTTGCGGGATTTAGCGGCTCGCAATTCTTTTCGGCATTCTTCGCGAGAAAAATTCTTGGAACGATTATAATTTTCAATCGCCGACTGGGCGTTCCAGACACAATCCCTTTTTTATTGCGGAGTAAAAATATGGCGGGAATTCTCCCTATGTTTAAAGTAAGGGAAGCGGAAAAAGGCGCGAAAGAAGGCAACATGATCGCGTTGGAGCCGGACAGGATTATCCGGACGCTCGCGGAAAACGTTTAAACGCGATATGGTTTTTGATTTATTTGAACTCGCTTCCTCCAGGCGCTGGGTTAAATACGCCAAATTTTACGCCGGTTACGGATACCAACCCGCGGGCCAATTCCCGGACTTTTTGTGTCGCTCCTTTCAGAACAATGATTTCCAGGCAATTTTCGTGATCGGTATGAATGTGCAACGACGTTATTATCACTTCGTAAAATTCATGCTGGATATTGGTCAGCCTGCGCGATAGATCATTGCGATGATGATCGTAAACAAGAATCAACACGCCGCAAGCTTCCGGCCCATCGCCCCATTTCTCCTCTATTAAAGACGATCTTATTAAATCTCGCACAGCTTCCGAGCGATTTGTGTAACCTTTGTCGACGAGTATCGCGTCAAACATGCGCAATAGCTCTTCGTCAAGAGACACCCCGAATCGTATAGTATTGCTCATCATTTTTTCCGAAACGGATTCCTGAAATTATTAAACAGATTCCAGAGTCATTCAACGAAAATTCTTTCCCGGTCTAGCGCCGAAACTCGATGGTTGTTAATGGACTCTTTCCGCTTTCCGCGCCAGGTTTAATATGTCAGAAACGACGTTTTTCCCATTTCCCGCGCGTTTGCGCTTGCGGGCGTGGCTTTTATTTATTACGCTTTCCCAAAGAAGTTTAAATCAAGGAGAAAATTATGCCAATAGTTCACGCGGACGCCGGAAAATTGCCCAACCCGGAAAAACTTGAAAATATTCCAGTTTTAATAAGCGCTTATTATTCAGAATTTCCGGATCCTAAAATAGCGGCGCAAAAAGTGTCTTTTGGCACGTCGGGTCATCGGGGATCGCCGCTGGATCATACCTTTAATGAAGAGCATATCCTCGCTATTACCCAGGCTGTGTGCGATTACCGGAACGCAAACGCCATAGACGGACCTTTGTTCATAGGCGGGGACACTCACGCTTTATCCGAGCCCGCTTTCCGCTCCGCGCTGGAAGTATTGGTCGCCAATGGGATTCATACGATGATTTCCAAAGGCGGCTCGTACACGGCTACTCCCGCTGTGTCCCACGCGATCCTTAAATGGAACAAGGGCAAAACAACGGGTTTGGCCGACGGCATAATTATTACCCCTTCCCACAATCCGCCGAGGGATGGTGGTTTTAAATATAATCCTCCCCACGGCGGTCCCGCGGACACAGCCATCACGGCGTGGATCGAGCAAAACGCCAATCGCTATCTGGACGAAGACAATAAAAATGTAAAAACAATCCCTTATTCCAAAGCAAAAAAATCTTCACTTGTTCAGGAATTCGATTTTACCGCCAATTATGTCGATGATCTGGATACGGTAATCAATATGCGCGTCATTGCCGAATCCGGATTGAAACTTGGCGTCGATCCGCTGGGCGGAGCCAGTATTTCGCTTTGGGAGCCCATAGCAGAAAAATATAAACTTAATTTGACTGTTGTTAATAAACTTGTCGATCCGACTTTCCGTTTTGTCACAGTGGACAAGGATGGCAAAATCCGCATGGATTGTTCGTCGCCTTACGCTATGAATCAGCTTCTGAATTTGCGCGGTCAATACGACCTGGCCATGGCTTGCGATCCCGACTCAGACAGGCATGGCATTGTGACGAGCAAGGAACTTATGAATCCCAATCATTTTCTTACCGTAGCCGCTAAACATTTATTCGAAACCCGGACAAACTGGCCGAAAAATTGCGGAATAGGGAAGACGGTTGTAACCAGCGAAATGCTTAATCGCCTGGGCAAGGAGATCGGCAGGAAAGTTGTGGAAGTTCCGGTAGGCTTCAAATGGTTTGTGCCTTATCTATTTGACGGCAAGTGCGGCATGGGTTGCGAGGAAAGCGCGGGGGCGTCGTTCCTTTGTTTCGATGGGTCTCCCTGGAGCACGGATAAGGACGGTCCCTTAATGGGTCTGTTAGCGGCCGAAATTATGGCTATGGAACAGAAATCGCCTTCGGATATTTACAAAGAACTTACCAAAAAACTCGGCGATCCTCTTTACCAGCGGATGGACGCTCCGGCCGACGCCAAAACCAACAAGATCCTTAAAGAATTGACTCCGGAAGACGTAAAAATGAAAACCCTGGGCGGTTTGCCCATTGTCAAGGTCGAAACCCGCGCTTCGGGAAACGACGCGCTTATCGGCGGCGTGAAAGTGTCCAGCGAGCAGGGCTGGTTCGCTGTTCGTCCTTCCGGCACGGAGCCCATCGCCAAGGTTTATACCGAAAGCTTCGGGGGCAATGATTATTTGCTAAAAGTGCAAAAAGACGCCATGAAATTTGTGGAAGAGTTGCTGAAATAATAAAAGACTTCGCGCCCGTTAATCGGGCGCGAACCTCATGTCTATTTGCGACGGGCGCATGAGTTATTAAGAGAGTCGACTTCCTTTGCGGTAAGCGGTCTGTATTGACCGCTTTTTAAATCTCCCAATTTTAAGCCTCCTTCGGCCACGCGTTTTAGGGACAGGATTGTAAGACCGACTTTGTCGCACATCTTCCGGATTTGCCGGTTTAAGCCCTGGTTAAGGCGCATTATAAGCAGGGAATCGCCGTTGGACAGAGTTCTAACGCGAACGCCTGTCGGGGCGACGCGCGTTCCGTCCGCGAGCGTCATGC
>CAMWPE010000162.1 GCA_947176055.1 uncultured Desulfovibrio sp. | reverse complement strand
CGCTTCGTTTTCGTCAATATCGCAGAAAAGGCGCGCGTCGTCCGTTGTCGCGGTCATCACGGCGAAAGGTTTGGCGGGTCTGTTTTTCGCTTCGCGCAAGCGGGCGACGGCCTCCTCCGAGCGCGCGTCGCACACAAGCTGGAAACCGCCCAGACCCTTTAATGCCAAAACGCCTCCGTTTAAAATTAATTCGCAGGCTCTTTTTAGCGCGTCCCCCGGATCGCGATCAGCGTTTGAGCCGGAGACGTCGGCGTACCAGATTTTAGGCCCGCAGTCCGGACACGCGACGGGTTGGGCGTGGAAACGTCGATCGGCCGGATTTTCGTATTCCGCCTCGCAACGGTCGCAAAGAGGAAAACAGGCCATCGTCGTGGTCGCCCGATCGTAAGGCAGGCTCGCGGTTATTGTGTAACGCGGTCCGCAATCCGTGCAATTGGCGAAAGGATATCCAAAACGGGGATTAGCGGGATCGCGGATATCCGCGAGACACGCGGAGCAAATACGGATATCCGGACTAACCAGGATCTTCCGTCCGGGTTGAGAATCGCTTTTTTTGATGACGAAGGATTGATCGCCGCGAGTTTTTATAAGTTCGCTTTTATAGCTGGTAATTCTGGCGAGAGGAGGAGGATTCGCTGTAAGGCGCCGTTCGAACTCGTCCAAATTTTCCGGTTTCCCTTCGATTTCAATGACGACGCCTGCGGAAGTATTGCGAGTATGCCCGGTTAACTCCAGTTCGCGAGCGAGACGCCAGACGAAGGGGCGGAATCCCACTCCTTGAACCCGGCCCTCCGCGACCGCGCGTTTGCGAATAACAAATTCTTTCAACCCTTGCGATCCTTGGCGACGCGAGTCGCCCATTCCTCATTCATCCCGGGCCATGTTTATTGACCGGCATCGGTCCGGCTGGTAAAATTCTGTTTTCGTATTTATCCAGCCTGATATTGATCAGCTGGTTGTCCCATGCGGTAAAAATACGTCAAACCTCGCCGTCGCGACGAGAAGCGCGGATGAATTCAAAAAAATTTTTTATAAGTTTCCGCTTGGGAAGTTTTAATTTTTTATTGGCTCTTTTTTATTATAAACCCTCGTTCGCGGATGGCAAATGAATACGTTAATACCGGAGAATTTATACGGCGTAATTGGCTGGCCGCTGGAGCAAACGCTCTCGCCGCTGATTCATAACGCCGGTTTTCAGGCGCTGGCCATCCCGGCGGCCTATTATAGATGGAATATAGACCCCGACTCGCTTCGCGAATTTATAGAAGCATTCAGGACGTTGCTCATATCCGGCTGCTCGGTGACGATACCGCATAAAAAGGCGATTTTGACTTATCTCGATAGCCAAAGCGAGACTACGAAACTAGCGGGGGCCGCGAACACGCTTCTTTGGCGGGAGGGCGTTTTATACGGCGATAACACCGATGTCGCGGGGTTTTTGAAACCTCTTGAAAAACTGAATCCGGATTCCGTTCTTATGCTAGGGGCCGGAGGCGCGGCCGGAGCCGTAGCCGCGGGTTTAATCTTAAAAGGTTGCCGGAATGTCAGGATCGCGTCTCCCGGCGACAGGAGACAATACGAACTCGCGGATAAAACCGGCTTCCGGGCGATCCCGTGGCGGGATCGATACAATGAGCCCGCGTCCCTGACGATAAATTGCACTCCCATGGGTATGAAGGGAAAATATCTCGACGAGTCGCCCTACGATTTCGCCGTCGCCCCAAAAATAAAAGGCGGCGTAGCCTACGATCTGGTTTACAATCCTCTATGGACGAAATTCCTGCGCGAAGCTTTGGCAAACGGTTGGAATACGATATCCGGCGCGGAGATGTTCTATTTCCAGGCTGACGGGCAATTCCGGCTCTGGACAGGCCGCGATTTGCCAGACGCGGCTCGCGACGCCTTATATCGGGCGCTCGGAGCGGAAACTTATTCCCTCGCGGAGGCTGACCGATGACGCTGCTGATCCTGCACGGAGTCAACCTGGATATGTTTGGCAAGCGCGATCCCGCCCATTACGGCCGGGTTACGCTGGAGGAAATAAACGCGGCCATGTTCGCTCTGGCCGGAGAACTTGGGATAAATCTTATATTTTTTCAGACCAACCATGAAGGCGAGATGGTCGAAAGGATTCACAAGGCGGTCGATGAGGACATAGACGCGATAGTTGTTAATGGCGGGGCGTGGACGCATTACAGTTACGCCATAGCGGACGCGCTGGCCATATTTGCGGGACCAATCGTCGAAGTTCATATGTCCAATATCCACAATCGCGAGGAGTTTCGCGCGCGTTCGGTGTTTTCGCCAGTTGTCGCCGGCTCCATAGCCGGATTCGGACTAACCAGTTATCTGCTGGGAATAAGGGCCGCGACGGAACTCGTCGCGAAATCGGGTTAGCTGTAGAAAATGTCGCGTCCAGCGCGACGAAGATCGCGCGGGGATCTGGATCTGACGCGATTTTCAGGTTACGATACAAATCGCGAATATCGAAACCCCACAGCGCGCTTTTTTAAAAAGCGCGACGCGCGGAGTCGCGGCGACTATGCGCGCTTCGCGATTCCGGAGATAATTATCTTATAGGATTGATAGGGAGAAAAAATGAACGAAATTCATTTAAACAGGGCGCGCGATCCCGCTTTTATCAAGGAAACGGAGGAGCGGAGCGGCCAGGATATTGGAACGTGCTATCAATGCGGAAACTGTACGGCGGGTTGTCCGGCTGCTTTTGTATATGACAGACAGGTCAATCAGATCATGCGCGGAGTCCAGCTAGGATTGAAGGATCAGGTTTTGAGCTCCGTTTCTCTCTGGTACTGCCTCTCCTGTTCGATGTGCACCCTACGCTGTCCAAACAATATCGATGTGGCAGGCGTTATGGAAACTTTGCGGCATATGGCCAGGGAGCAGGGCTATATCACGGCGCCGAAAATGGAAAAATTCTGGATGTCCTTCCTGGACACGGTGCGAGCTTTCGGAAGGACTTACGAAGTGGGGACCATGGCGCTATACATGATGCGCTCGCTCCGTCTTGGCACGGATCTGGATCTCGCTCCCGCCGCTCTTAAATTGCGGAAATTGCCATTCATTCCCCACGCGGCGACGGCCGCGACGGGCAGAATCATCGAAAGGTACATGAAAAGGGCCGAAAAGGAAGGCAAGAGAAAATGAAATATTCGTATTTTCCCGGCTGTTCCCAGGAAGGCTCCGCGCTTGATTACGGCAAATCCACCGGCGCGGTATGCGCTGCCCTTGGCATTACATTACGCGACATACCAACCTGGAGCTGTTGCGGTTCGACTCCCGCGCACGCGGTTGACGAGGAGCTGTCCGCCGCGCTGTGCGCGCGGAATCTTGATATAGCCGCCAAAGACGGGGCGGATATGGTTGTTACGCCTTGTCCCAGTTGCCTATCGAATTTGCGCGCTGCCCTGTACAGGATGCGCGACGATCATTTTCGCGAGCGGGTTAATGAATTGCTGGATGAGCCAGCGTCGGAAAAACTCCCTGACGCGACCTCGGTAATGCAACTGATAGGTCGTTTGCATGACGCCGAAGATATTGGCAAGCGCGTTGTAAAACCGCTCAAGGGTATCAAGATCGCTCCTTATTACGGTTGTCTTATGAGCAGACCGGCTAAAATAATGGAGTTTGGCGATCCTGAGAATCCGGTTCTGATGGAGACAATACTCGCGGCGTGCGGCGCGGAAATCATCGATTTTCCCCTCAAAACCGTCTGTTGCGGCGCCGCTTCCGGCATACCGGAAAGGAGTCTTACCGCGCTAAATTCCGGTCGCATACTGGCTTTGGCCACGGATATGGGCGCGGATGTAATCGCGGTCGCATGTCCCCTGTGCCAGATGAATCTTGATCTGCGTCAAAAACAGGCCGCGAAAGCCATGAACCGGCTTTTCGATATGCCGGTAATGTATTTTACGCAACTTATGGGCCTGGCCATGAATATAGCTCCGGAAAATCTGGGTATCGAACAGCTATGCGTCAGCCCCCGGGCTGTTCTAGCCAAATTCGCAGCGAACAACGGAGGGGGAAAATGAGAATAGGCGTTTTTGTCTGTCACTGCGGCTCCAACATTGCCGGCACTGTGGATTGCGCCAAAGTAGCCGAAGTCGCCAAAACTTTTCCCGACGTCGTCTATACCGATGACCCGATGTACACCTGCGCCGAACCCGGGCAGGCCGCCATAGCGGAGGCCATCAAAAAATATAATCTCGACGGCGTCGTTGTGGCGTCGTGCTCGCCTATCATGCACGAGCCCACATTCAGGCGGGCCGTGGAGAGGGCCGGGCTTAACCCGTATATGTTCGAAATGGCCAATATCCGCGAGCATGTCTCCTGGATAGGCAAGGATAAGGAAGCCAATACCCATAAGGCCGAAGATCTGGTTCTAATGGCCGTGGAAAAATTGCGCCAGAATGAGCCGCTTTTGCCCAAATCTTTCGATATAACAAAAAAAACACTGGTCATCGGCGGCGGCGTCGCCGGAATTCAGGCCGCGCTCGATTGCGCCAACGGCGGCATTCCTGTAATTCTTGTGGAGAGGGAAGCAACCATAGGCGGCAAGATGGCCAAATTGGACAAGACTTTTCCCACAGTCGATTGTTCGGCCTGCATTCTGGGGCCTAAAATGGTCGATGTGGCTCAAAATCCCAATATTACCTTGTACGCCTATTCGGAAGTGGAGGATATCTCCGGTTATGTTGGCAATTTCAAGGTAAAAATCCGTCGGAAAACGCCCTATGTTGATTGGAGCAAATGTACTGGATGCGGTCTTTGCACAGAAAAGTGTCCCAGCAAGGACGCTCCAGACGCTTTTAATGAGTATACGGGCAAGACCACGGCCATAAGCATCGCTTTTCCCCAAGCCATTCCGAAAAGGGCCGCGATCAACGCGCCTTATTGCCGCAAACTGACTTCCGGCAAATGCGGGATCTGCGCCAAGATCTGTCCCACCGGCGCCGTTAATTACGAATTGCGCGACGAGATCATCGAAGAGGATGTGGGCGCGGTTATCGCCGCCACCGGTTACGATCCCATGGACTGGACCGTTTATGAAGAATACGGCGGCGGCAAATATCCCGATGTTATTACCGGTCTGCAGTTTGAACGTCTGCTTTCAGCGTCCGGACCGACCGAAGGACATATATTGCGGCCGTCCGATGGCAGGGAGCCTAAGGATATCGTTTTTATCCAGTGCGTCGGCTCGCGCGACCGTTCCGTCGATAGACCTTATTGTTCGGCGTTTTGCTGTATGTACACGGCCAAACAGGCCGTATTGGCCAAGGACCACATTCCCGATTGCCAGACGCATATTTTTTATATGGATATTCGGGCGGCCGGGAAATTGTACGACGAATTTAGCAGACGCGTCATGGAGGAATACGGCGCGGACTATATCCGGGGACGCGTGTCGGCGATTTATCCGGACGCGGACGGCTCCTATATCGTAATGGGCGCCGACACCCTTATGGGCGAGCCGGTGCGGATCAAAACGGACATGGTTGTGCTCGCGGTTGGTATCGAAGCCAGCAAAGGCGCGCCGCGACTGGCCGAAAAATTGCGCATATCCTATGACAAATACGGCTTTTTCATGGAAGGCCATGTGAAATTGCGTCCTGTGGAGACAAACACCGCCGGCGTGTTCCTGGCAGGGTGTTGCCAGGGTCCGAAGGATATACCGGCGTCGGTGGCCCAGGGGTCGGCCGCGGCGGCGAAAGTTCTGGATCTGTTTTCCAAGGATAAATTG
>CAMWPE010000161.1 GCA_947176055.1 uncultured Desulfovibrio sp. | reverse complement strand
CGATTACGGGGCGCGCTCGAAGAAAAAATGGTCAGCGAAACACGACAATATCCTTTGGTACGCGAAGGATCCGGACAATTATATATTTAATTTTGACGAGATGGACCGCATCCCCTATATGGCTCCGGGGCTGGTCGGCGAGGATAAGGCGGCCAGAGGCAAAACGCCGACCGATGTCTGGTGGCATACGATAGTAAGTCCTAACGGCAAGGAAAAAACTGGCTACCCCACGCAAAAACCGCTTGGAATATTAACTCGCATAGTAAAAATTCATTCTAATCCCGGGGATATTCTTTGCGACTTCTTCGCGGGCAGCGGCAGTTTCGGCGAAGCGGCGCGGAGACTGGGCCGCGAATGTATTCTGGTCGATAGCAACAAGCAGGCTTTGGATGCAATGAAGAAAAGATTCGAAGGAATTAATTGCGAGTGGCATTACGGCGAATAGCTGGAAACCAGCAAAAAATAGGAGGCGGCGAGCGCTCCGCGGGAAGATAAGAGTGTGGGACTGGATATAAAATTTGTATCTCATGAAAATAATTGACCAAAAATGGGGAGGCGCTCCGCGCCTCCCCTCTTCTATTTTTCGCGTTAGACGTTTTCGGAACGCATGACCTTGGTGTAGCAAATCAAGTATATAGCCGCGATCAACATTACGATTACGGCGCCATTCTGGCTGTTGAACATCTCGCTGGCGAAGCCCATTATCAGCGGAAACACGGTGCCGCCGAAGAGACCCATAACCATTAAGCCGGAGACTTCGTTCGCTTCGTTGGGCATGCGAAGTATGCACTGGGAGAGGATGACAGGGAAGATGTTGCTGTTGCCCAGACCCAGCAACGCTACGGAAATATAAAGCCCTGTTTGGGAAGACAGGAAGATACAGCCGCATAGGCCGCAAGCCAGCATCACGGCGCTGATAAGGAAAAAGATTTTCGCCGGCATTTTCTGCAGGAGCGCGGCTCCGGCGAGGCTGCCCAGCGTGCGGCAGATAAAATACAAACTGGTGGCGTAGCCGGCTTCCTCGAGGGCCAGACCGCAACGTTCCATGAGGATGCGCGGAGCTGAGGTATTGGTTCCCACGTCAATGCCCACATGGCACATGATGCCGATAAAGGAGAGGAGGACAAGGGGATTCGCGAGCAGAACCATGCATTCCTTGAAGCCGGAGACCTTGTCCGATTTTTCCCTTGGCACAGGCGTTACGCCCAGCCAGAGAAGGGCGATCGCGCCCGCGATGGCGTAAACAACGAAAACGCCCCGCCAGCCATAGCCGAAAGTGGGCATGGCTTCGGCCGCGCCCCAGGCGCAAAGCAAGGGTCCGAAGAATGAAGCGATGGCTTTGATGAATTGGCCGAAAGTCAGGGAGCTGGGCAGTTTTTCCTTGGATACGATATTGCTGACCAGCGGGTTAAGAGATGTCTGCATTATGGCGTTGCCTATGCCCAGGAGAGAGAAGGCCGCCAGCATGACGCCGTAAGAATCGCCAAAAAGGGGAATAATCATCGAGAACAGGGTAATGGCGACGCTTAAAAGCACCGTATTGCGCCTGCCTATTTTGTTCATTAATAAACTTGACGGGATGGAAAAGATCAGAAACCAGAAAAATACGAGGGAAGGAAAAATATTGGCCTGCGAGTCCGTCAGCTGGAGATCTTTTTGCACATAGTTTGTGGCGATGCCGACGACATCCACAAATCCCATGGTTAAAAAGCAGAATAATACAGGCAACAGAGCGAAAAGAGCGGTTTTGCTAGCGGAAGGATTATCGTTCATATCTATTCCCTAATAGTGATTGCTCCCGCGCCGGGCGGCGCGGGATTTTTGTTTATCAGGCGGATTCGGGCGTTATTGTCATTTTTTCCATGGCCGGGGGAACTTCTTTTTCGGGATTGGAGACATTTTCGACAGTCGGCTCGTCAGCCTCCAGTTCCTGCTGAGCGAAACGGGCGGCTCCCCAGAGGCCGCTGTTGGTGTCCTCCATAAGAAAAACTGGCACAGATTTCAGGAAGTCGTCCCATGTTTTGCTTCGATAGGGACTGTTGTACAACTCGTTATGGAAATACTCGCTATTGATAACCAACGGATTTTGGGCGGCTATGCCTCCCGCGATCCATAGTCCCGCCTCGCACATGGTGGATAGGATCCAGTTGCGGCAGGCTCTCGCGTAAAAACGGCTAAACCATTTAAGGGTGGGCGTGTCGCGGCTCAAAACCTGGCCGCCTACCTGCGCCGGAGTCAGTTTTTCGCCGGTGAGGAATTCGTGCAGGGCGGCGAGGCCCCGGCCGGTTACCGTTTCGTCGCCGGTGGCGTATGGAATATTCAGGCGCGTCCGCAAAAATGTATGGAAATCGTTTTCCGCGCCGTTGACAAAGGGGAAGGCCGAATGGCCGTTTTCCGAAGCCACGGCCAGCCAATGGGAGGTTTTAACTTTCTTGTTTCCATCGAGGGGCGCGAGTATGGCCTGACCCAGACCGGTGCCCGCGCCAATAACGGCGCGCACGCCGGAAATAGCCGGTTTTTTGGGGCCGGCTATCCATGACGCTCTTTCGCCTTCGGGACTCAGGACCGCGTAAGCCTGGGCCATGAAATCATTGATTAGGTAATAACGCTTTTTTTTCTCGTTAAGGGGCGCGAAATCGAGTTCGAGATTGCCATTGCTCAATCCGCCCTTTACGCACTCTTCCACTGGACCGGCTATCGCGACGGACACCGCGTTCGCTTTTTCCGGACTTGTTTCCAGCTCCCGCTCGAAGGCGTTCATCAGGGCGTCGGCCCGGGCGATGCTTCCGGTTTCTATCCACGCAGCCTTGTCCATGGATAGTTTGTTTTTTTGCAATTTAAAAAGACCTAAACGGCAGTTGGTGCCGCCAATATCGGCGGCGAGAATGGTTTTCATGGGGCCTCCGGTAGGTTACTCTATGACGCGTTCCGTTTGAAATAACTCCTTAACGGTTAAGCGGGTTATCCGTTGGGCGCCCTCCCCTCTTCGCGCCGCGCGGCCGCCATAGCGCGGGCTACTTTCAATAGTCGCGCGCTAAAAATGGAGAGAAAGAGGGGAACTTAAGGCCTTTTTTATATGATTGCTTCCTCTCAAATTATTTCTTAATAAATCGTTTTGCAAGGGAAAGGCCGGTTTCCGATTGAGCGGCGTCTTTAAAAATTTTCGCGTTAGGCCGACGCTCGCTCCGGAAACTTCCCGCCGCGCTTTACAAACCGCTGATAGACCTTACAAATTATAAAAATTAAAACATCGGGATGTTTGGATGCGTTTTTTAGCTCTTTTGCTGTTCGTTATTATCTTTGCGCCGTCCCTTGCTACGGCCGCTTCCGTTCGTGAACCGGCGTATAGGAAAGTTGACATTTTCAGGGACGGCGCGTGCGGTTTTGGGGTTAATCTGCTTCCGGACGAAGCGGTCTGCAAAAAGAACTACGGCCGGAATTGGCGAACCAAATGCGCCGCCGCGCCGGGACGCTACGGCGAGATCGCGAAAGGGGTAAAAACGACGCCTCCAATCGAAGGAAATTGGCAATGGAATGACGCCAGTTCCCTGATCTTTGTCCCCAAGGACGAAACGAGCGTCAAACCCGCGACCAGATATGAAATAAATCTGGACAATCTCTTTCTTCCGTCCTCGATAAAACTGGATCGTAAGACAGTCGATTTTATGACCTGGCCCCTTGCGGCGAAAGTCCGCGAGACGCGATTCATGATCGATCCGGCGCCTGAAGCGGCGCACAGGCTCGTTTTGTCCATGAGATTCAATTATCCGGTTCCCGAGACATTCTCCATCCCCCAACCCGTAGGCGCCGATTTTGGCGCGCCGGAAGTTGTCTGGAACGATTCGCGCAGGGAGTTAAATCTGGCCTGGAAAATAGCCGGACTGCCTCAAGAAGAGAGCGTCGCGAGGATCCGGTTTCCGGGCGTGGCTGAAATTTACGAAAACAGCGGCGCGCTTTTCCTGTCGGCCGGGCGCGACGGCGGTTTATCGGTAGAAAAACTGATTCCGGCGGCTCGCGATATCTTTAATATAAAGAATATGAGCATCGAGCCCGCGCTGAATGACAATCTCGATCAGGAATACGATCTAATCATTGAAACTTCCCTCTATGTTTCGCCAGAAAATTTATTGAAAAGCCTCTCGATAGCCCAATTGCCAAAATATAATTCGCCGGAGGCTGTCGAACCCTATAACTGGCAACTTTCTCCCGGCATTTCCCGCGAGGCTTTAAAAAATAGCGTAAGTTTAAAACCGGTCGTTTTCCCGTCAAGCGTTCCCCGTTCCAGGCATAAACTTCGCGTGAAGCCGGAAGCGGGGCGGTATCTTATCGTCGCCGTCGACGACGGTCTGACATCTTCGTCAGGACTTAAATTAGCGCGCCCTTTCGCGGAAATTTTGCGCGCGCCGGAGCAGTCCGCGAATCTGGGTTTTTTGCAACCGGGCCATATTTTGCCGCTGGGCAAAAACGCTTCCCTGGAAATCTACTCGACGAATATGGAGCGCATTCGTTGGGAAGCGATCCGCGCGTCCGACCCATTCCTCGCGCTCATTGCCAATGGGCAATATATATTTGAGAATGGCTACTCGCCCAACGTAAACGATTTCGAGACAGTGGGAGAGAGGACGGAGGGGGAGATTAAAGCGGCGATTTCCGGAGATGGCAAAGCTCAATATTCTTCGCTTGACGCCGGACTGCTCGCCGGAGAAAATGGCGAAATTTCCGGCCTTTATCTGCTTACCCTGAAAGGCTATCGCGGCGACGAGGCCGTCAATTCCGTCAGCCGCCTGATTCTGGCTACGGATCTGGGCCTGCTTGTCAAACGCTCCCGCGACGGCGAATACGATTGCTTCGTTCAAAGTTTGTCCTCGGGCGCTCCTGTCGCCGGAGCGGAAGTCCGCATTCTGGCGGCCAATGGCAAAGACGCGGCCTCCGGCGCGACGGATAAAGACGGCCGCGCTTCTTTTTCCGGCCTGGCGGGATTGAGACGCGAGGCGTGTCCGGTCGCGGTCGTAGTCACCAAGGGGGAGCAGCTCGCGTGGTTGCCCCTTGAGGACAGATCGAGAAAAGCCGATTATTCCGCTTTCCCGACGGATGGCGCAGTCAGGGCGTCCGGCGGCGTCGTCGCCTATATTTTTAGCGAAAGGGGGATCTACCGGCCGGGCGAAAAACTTAATTTTGGCTTAATAGTTAAAAACGGCGATTTTTCGCCGCTCCCAGACGATATCCCGATCTGGACGGAGATTATTGATCCGCGGGGAATCATGGTTTACGGCCGCAATCTGACAGTTTTCAGTCCGGGTCTGGCGGAAACGTCCTGGAATTCGCCCCAGGAAGCCTTGAGCGGAAAATATATTTTTAACACCCGAGCGGGGAAAGGAGGAGAGCTTCTAGGAAGCGTCGCGGTCAGAATTGAGGATTTTCTGCCGGACGCCTTAAAGATGAGGATCGAAACGCCGGAGCGCGCGGGCTGGGTCAGGCCTCGCGGCGAAGAAAAGATTGTGTTGCGATTGAGGAACCTTTACGGGACGCCCGCGGCCGGAAGGAAAGCCCGCGCGAGCGTAATCGCCAAACCCGCGACCTTCAGGTTTAGAGGATTTGAAGAATACGCGTTCGGCGATCCGGCCCCGTTAGCCATTGATGGTATTCGCAGGGATCTGTCCCCCGCCGTAACGGGCGAGGAAGGAGAAGCGGGATTCGTCTTGCCTCCGGATTTTATGAATTTTTCCTCCGCCTCGATTCGCGTCGAAGCCGAAGGTTTCGAC
>CAMWPE010000160.1 GCA_947176055.1 uncultured Desulfovibrio sp. | reverse complement strand
CACCCTAGTCTTCGTCGGCAGCGTCAGATGTGTATATGACACAGGAGTTCGCGTCAATTAAAATCCGCGAGAGCCTTTTTTTGTCAAATTTCGAAGCCGGAACCCGCGGGGGGAATCCTTTTCCCAAGGTTTTTGATCCCGAAGGCGGGAAGGGCGCGTTTTTATGAATCGCGGCGGCAATTATGGCTACTGGCCTTGACGCGGCCAATTATTTCCGGGGCGAGGGAGCGCCGGCGCCTTAAAATGGAAAAGCTTCGCTCCCGCGCCCGGGGCGACCGCGATCCGCAATCGCCCCTTGACCTCCCTACCCCTTTCCCATATCCTGTTTTAGCCGTTGTTTTTTGCATACCTCCTGTTTGCCCCGCTTTGTCTGTTTGGCGGGGCTTTTTATTTAAAACCGCGCCTTCTCTCCGTTCCTCCCTGTTATTTATAAAGGAGTCTCCGGGGTCAAGCTCTCCCGCCGCCGGCTTGTCCGGCGGTTTTTTATCGCGCCGGCCGCCTTTGTCCCTGTCCGGGCGCTTCCCTGCCCTGTCCGTCCTCCCCGCGCGGGCGGGGTTTTTTAGCTCGCGCCCAGTAACAGAAAAGACCATCGACGATCCTGTCCCAACGCGCGAGATGGCAGGCCGCCGGAATTGTGGCCATGATTTCGAAGCCCGCCCGGGCCAGATCGGCGGCCATCGTCTCCGTCGCGTATCTTGCCGGAATCAGGCCGCAGAGCGCCGGCGCCTCCGTCAGCCGGAGGACGTCCCTGACAATCTCCCCGAAAAACCTCCGGACGCGCCTGTCCTTTTTCGTCATAAAGTGAATGTTCGCGGCCGGAGACTCGCCGGTAAGCGGCCTCGTCCAGGCCAGGGCCAGAATCTCCCTCCCCTCCCCCGCCATGAAAATTTCCGGAGCCTTTCTCAAGACTCCCTCCAGAAAATCCAGCGCCGCGGCTTTTTCATAAGTGGCGATCTCCAGGGCTTCCCCTTCCCCCAGCCTCGCCGCGAGCTCCCGCGGATCCCTCGCGGGCGCGAGATCCCAAAGGCAGTAATTCAGCCTTTTGACCGGAAGACCCGCCAGAAATTCGCCTATCGCCGCCCCGTCCTCTTCGAATGTCGTCCTTGTCGCCGTTGGCCGGCCGCCCGACGCGCCCCCGTCCATGCTACCTCCCAAAAGGATTGAACAGTCTTCGCTTCCCGTTCCGGAGTTCCCTGAAGACTCCCCCCTTGCCGCCCAGGACGTCGGCCGCGTCGATGGGCAGATCAACGGCGAAGGTCAGGGCCAGCGCGTCGCCGATGTCCGTGGAATGGCCCAGCCTCTTTCTGATGTCGTCCTTGGCCTCCAGCCTGATCCTCCCCTGGCTGTCGTAGCCATAGGTCGGGCAGGTCAGCTCCGCCAAAAGCGCCTGGGCCGTCGCCGGGCTGGCCGGCAAACTCCCGCCGCCCTTCAGCCAATCGCGAATTTTATGCCACATTTCGCTGCGCCTGTTCACAAAAAGCGGCTGGTTCGGCCTGCTCCCAAAGGGCACCTCGTTCACTATGCACTTCGCGCTTCCCACCGTGTCGCGGACTATGTCAATAACGCCCGTCCCCTGGCCCTGATCTATATTGACCATTCGCGGCTTGTGCTCCGCTATCCAGGAGATCAGCGCCCCCGCGGCCTCCGTGTTGCTCCGCTTCCTCAAAATTACCGGCTCCATGGCCAGCGGGCCCCTGCGAGGGAAGAACACCGTGGCGTCGTCCCCGAACCGCGCTATGTCCACGCCCAGAATCAGCGGCGATATGGCCGCCAGCTTTTCATCGACCGTCCTTTTCAGAGCCTTGTCCACTTCCTCCAGGCTGATCAGCGCGTCGTCCCCGCTGGCCGAAAAATCGCACTCCATCTCCTGCCTGTACTTGTTCTCGGACAATTCCCTTCTCAATCTCTCAAGCTCCTCCGCTCCCAGGGCCGTCGTCTGGCTGGCCGGATACCTCAAGGCCGCCCACTCGCGATTCCCCGCCGCCTCCTCCCTCGCGGCATGGTAATAAATTCTCGAAAACAAATTAATCCCCTTCGGCGTGCCGATAAAAACCGCGAAGCCCTTCCGGTCCGCGAGCGCCGGCATGATGATCTCCTCCCAGACGTCCGGCTTCATCTGCGCGACCTCGTCCATGACGACCCCGTCAAAATAGAGGCCCCGGAGCGCGTCCGGATTGCTCGCCCCGAACAGTCTCACCATCGCCCCGCCGCCGGCGCTGGGTATCCGCACGGACAGATCCCGCCTACTGATTACGCGCCCGGGGATCTTCGCCGTAAAATGCAGGAGATAATCCCAGCAGATCGTCCGGGCCTGGTGAAGCAGGGGAGCCACATAGCCAAAATGCCCCCGGGGCAACGGGCACGTCGCCGCCCTCTTGATCAGATGATTGATCGCCAGCACCGTCTTCCCGAACCGCCGATGCGCCACCAATACCGAAAACCGCGCCGCGTCAAGCTTCGCGTGCGCCTCCGGATATCTGGGCTTGTACGGGATAATGATCTTCATGGCTGTCGCCTTCGGGGATTTAATTTTTTGTTTTTCGCGAAGCGGAATGGACTTCGCGGGGCGCGAACGGGGGGAGGATCGAAAAAATTCGCGACATTTTGATCCCCGTTCCCCCTCTTTCCAAACTTAAGCGGGCTTCGCGCTTGTCGCGCCCGCTTTGTCGGACCCCGCGTTCCGCTATGGGGTTTTGCTCCGCGCGGAGCGATGAGCCGGAGCTCCCGCGCCGGGCTTTTTTGTCCCCCCGCGGAGCGCGGTCCGCTCGCTTCTGGCCCGCGCGACCCTCGCGCGATACGGATAAAACTACTCGTTCCAGGCTATGGACAGCTCGTTGTCGTCCTCGTCCGCGGCGAAACCGAAGGCCCGCCGCTCGCCGTCCTGGTAAATCTTGAGAACGTCGGCGCAGGCCCTGGCCAGCTTCGCCGTCTCCAGATCCTCCGGACAGCCCTTCAGAAAAGTCTCCCGGAACCTCGCCCATTCCTCTTTGTGTCTGGCCGACACTTGCGTTTTGGTTTCCATCTGTTTTATCTCCCTTATATGAATATATCCGGAATTATCGTCGCCTTTTTCGTTCCGATCCCGAGCCTCGTCCCGGCGCGGTTATTATACGCCTCCTTTGACAGCCTTGACGTCGGGACCGGAAACTCTACGAAGTCTGATCGCCGTACAGCTCCCTCTCGTTTTCGTCCGGATCCTGGCTCCAGTCCCGCCGGCGCGCCGCTTCCAGCCGGATCAGGCGACGGTCATGAGCCTGGAAAAGGCGGGAGAAGCGCTCGTGTTCTTCCTGGTTGCGGCGCAGGATGTCGCGACCGAAGGCGAGGGCCTGGCGCAGGAACCAGACATTCAGGAGCAGAAGGGCCGGGGCGGCGTATTGATAGAGCGCGTTCAGATGGTCCATTTGTTTCCTCCTTCCCCGCGCCGGCGGGGACAAGTCTCATGGCCGGTCGCGGCGGTTACATGCCTCCCAGAGCGAGCAGGAGCCTGAGGAGGTCTTCAAGATGAGATTCAAATTTCATCTCGAAGACAGCCTCTGTCAGGGGACGGCCGACAAATTCCCAGATCAGGGCCAGGCCGAGGACAATGGCCAGGACTGTCCGCGGCGAAGCCCTCTTTTGCGGGATTTTCTCGCGGCGCTGGCCCGCGATCCCGTCGGTCGGGACGGGATCCTGTCTTTTCTCGCGGCCAAAAGGAAAACCGTTCATAGTAAGCCTCCCCCGGATTTTGCGGACGCGCCCACTTTAAACCCGCCCGGGGGGCTGGCCGGGCACGGGCCTTCCCGGGACGACTCCGGTCGTCCGGATCGGGGTTGACGCCTTGTCGCGGCGCCCGCGATTTTTATCCCCGTCTCCCGGCCTTGCGAAGGACAGGCGACACCGCCCCAACCCCTCCGACCGCCGCGGGACGCGACCGGAAGGTCTGGAAGGAGGGCGCGCGCCGGTCATTGGGCCGCGTAGCCTCCCCGCGCCTTTTCCGGCCCCTTGCCTTATTCGTCTCTTTGGCCTCTAAAAAGGATCCCGTATGAACCTGAATCAGCGCGAAAAGAATCTGGCTTCGCTTATCAAGGGGATGTCCGAATTCGCGCGCCAGTCTTCCCCGTCTTCCGGCCAGCCCGAGGCGTCGCCCCGCGCCTCGCCTGTTTCTTCGCCGGACGATTCCGGCCAGGGCCGGTCGACTTCGCTGGTACTGGCGAAGAACGCGCTGAATGGGGGGGAAATTTCGCCCGGCTTGTCGGCGCGCTTTGATCAGGCGCGGTATCAGACCGGCTGTCATCGTCTCCTGAACATGGTGCCCCTGCCCTGCGGCGGCGTATCGAAGCGGCCGGGATTTTTGTTCGCGGGCTTCGCGGGGACGCTGGACGCCTCGGGCCCTGTCCGGCTGGTTCCCTTTGTTTTTTCGGAGACGGAGACGCGGCTTCTGGAGTTTTACGGCAACGAGGCGGGGGTTTTTCTGCGCGTCTGGCGACCGGAGCGCGGCGCCGCGGGGGTCGGGCTGGTCAGGAGCGGGGATCTGTTGAAACTGCCCTGGCGGGGCGACTGGCTTGAAAAAATGCGGTTCTGCCAGTCCGGGGACGTCGTCTATTGCGCCTGCGAGGATACGCCGCCGGGCAAGCTCATGCGCCGCGGGGACGAGGACTGGCGTTACGCCGACCTGAGATGGACGCCGGGGATCGCGGCTCCCCGGATTGACCATGCCCATTACCAGGGCAATTACAATGAGACGGGGGCCTGGATTCCTCACGTCTATCTGGTCACGGCCATCGACAAGGACACCGGCGAGGAGTCCATGCCTTCGGAAAAGATCACGGAGATAGCGCAGGCCCTGCGCCAGGACTTCTTTATCAGGATCTGGATAAAATCCCGGGACGACATCGGCGAAATCCGGGTCTATAAGCGGGACGGGGGCGTGTTCGGCTATATAGGCTCGACAACGGAGAAAGACGACGACGGCCTCTTTGTCTTTGACGACAAGAATATCGCGCCGGACACGGAGGACTCGCCGCCGGAATACAGGAATCCCTTTGACGGACCGGACAAGTATCCGGCCCTGGTCTTCATGTTCCAGCAGCGCCTGGGCTTCGCCTCCTCCCGCGCGAAGCCCCTGACTGTCTGGCTCTCCCCCTCCGGCCACTTTGAATCCATGGCCGCCAGCCAGCCTCCGGACGACGACGACGCCATCGAGGCGACCCTGGCCACGCCCAGGGCCAGCCGTATCCTCTGGGTCATGCCCGACCGTCGCGGCCTGATCATCGGCTCCGGCGGCGGCGAATGGGTTTTGTCCGGCGCGGGCGAGGAGGCCCTCTCGCCAAAAAACATCTCTTTCCAGCCGCAGTCGTCCTGGGGCAGTCAGGCGGGGCTAGAGCCGCTGGAAGCCGGCGGCTCCCTGCTGTTCGCAAGTCGCGGCGGTCGCGTCGTCCGTGATCTGGCCTACAGTTACGCCGACGACAAATACCAGGCGACGGATCTGTCAATCCTCGCCCGTCACATCCTCGCCCGCTCCCCCGTCGTCTCCTGGGCCTGGCAGCAGGAACCCTACGGCATTGTCTGGATGGCGACCGCCGACGGCTCACTGGCCGGCCTGACCTACCTGCGCGAGCATGAGATCGTAGCCTGGCACCGCCACTCCACGGACGGCGAAGTCCGTCAGCTGGTCTCCCTCCCGGGACCCGACGGAAATTCGCTCCTGATCGCCCTGGTCAACCGCAAGGTCTCCCAGGCCGGCGAGCCCCGCGCCTGCGTGGAATACCTCGAGCCCTTCGCCGAAGAGAGCGTCCAGCCGCGCCATACC
>CAMWPE010000159.1 GCA_947176055.1 uncultured Desulfovibrio sp. | reverse complement strand
CATTAGCCACCCTGCCGAGGCGAGTGGGCTCGGATATTGGTATACTGGTCGGGGCCCAATATGAGAGAAGCCTGGAACCGGGCGAAATGCTGGTGATAGACGAAGAGTCCGAAAAAAGTTTTCGCCTGGAAACAGCGTTTCCGCCCAAACCTCGCCAATGCATCTTCGAACTCGTATATTTCGCCCGTCCGGATTCGTATGTGTTTAACGAACAGGTTTACGTCTGCCGAAAACAAATGGGGTGGCAATTAGCGCATGAATCCACGCCCGATGTGGATTTTATAATGCCCTTTCCCGATTCGGGCGTTTATTCCGCGGTAGGGTTTGCCCAATGCGCGGAATTGCCCTACGAGCATGCCATGATTCGGAACCATTACGTGGGCCGGACTTTTATTCAGCCAACCCAAAGCATGAGGAATTTTGGCGTAAGGGTAAAAATTAATCCGGTAAAGGCAATGATAGAAGGTAAAAGAATCTGCATCGTGGATGACTCGATAGTGCGCGGAACCACCATGATGACCAGAGTAAAAAAACTGCGCGAGTTAGGCGCGAAAGAAGTGCATATCAGGATATCCAGCCCTCCAGTTAAATTCCCTTGCCATTACGGAGTCGATTTTTCCCGTCAGGGAGAGTTAATCGCGGCCAGGTACGATGTTGACCAGATCGCTAAATTACTGGACGTTGATTCTCTTCATTATTTAAGTATCGATGGGCTTTTGAGATCCGTAATGCACTCCAATCATTACTGCCTCGCGTGTTTTAACGGGGAGTACCCGGTAGCTTGTCAGAGTTGCGCCAAATACAATCTTGAATCGATACCCGCCTGATAATATTTATGGAAGGAGATCGCGGCTAGCCATATGGATCCGAGCTTTAAAAGATTAAAGGGTTTCGCCGATATGTTCGGCGAGCAAAGCGCCGTTTTCGCCTTTCTGGAAACAACGGCCAGAACTGTGTTCGCCAATTACGAATATGAAGAATTACGCGCCCCAATCCTCGAGCCGACCGAGCTTTTTCGCAGATCCATCGGCGCGGTGACCGATGTTGTACAGAAAGAGATGTTTACCTTCGAAGACGTTAAAGGACGCTCGCTTTCCATGCGGCCGGAAGCCACAGCCGGTGTGTTGCGCGCTTATCTTGAGGCGGGTCGGGACAAGGACTCCGCAATATCGCGTTTTTTTTCCATAGGACCTATGTTCAGGCGCGAAAGGCCGCAAAAAGGCAGATTGCGCCAGTTTCATCAAATAAATTGCGAATGTCTGGGAAGCGATAGTCCTTATATAGACGCCGAATTGATTTGCATGCTCGTGGAGTTTTTAAAAAGGGCAGGATTGAAGAATTTGCAACTCCAGTTAAATTCTCTTGGTTGCCGCGAATGTCGCGGAAAATATCTGGAGGAATTAAAAAAATTTCTGAGCTCGCGCGATCAGGATGCCTTTTGCGAAGATTGCAGGACTCGCTCCGTCAGCAACCCCCTGCGGGTCCTTGATTGCAAACAGGTCAATTGTCGCGAGCTTATCGCCGACGCTCCCCGTATTCTGGATTATAATTGTCGCGCGTGCGAGACGCATTTTGCGAAAACGCTTGAATTATTAAAACTTGAAGGCTTGAATTTTCGCGTAAATCACAATCTCGTTCGCGGGCTTGATTATTACTGCCGAACAACTTTCGAAGTGGTGAGCGACGAAATAGGCGCGCAAACGGCGGTGGCGGGAGGAGGCAGGTACGACGGTCTGACCCGGCAATTAGGGGGCGGTGACATACCTGGAGCGGGTTTTGCCTGCGGTATGGAAAGATTGGCTTTGCTGGCGGAAAAGAATTTAAAAATATCCGCCAGGCCCATATTTTATCTCGCGTGTCCGGATGAGGAAAATATGAACCGGGCTTTTGCCATAACTCAGGAATTGCGAAAAAGCGGCGTTACGGGCGCGATGAATTACAAGCCCGCGTCATTTAAAAAATTAATGCGCGAAGCTGCCAGGAACGGCGCGAGATATGCCTTGATTCTTGGCGCCGACGAAGCGACGAGCGCCTCGATATCTATTAAAGATATGGATAAAGGCGACCAGATTTCCATATCAGCGCGAAATTTAAAGGAAAAATTAATCGAATTGCTTGCGAAAAAACCGGAATAATCTAATCGCGGGGCGCTAAAATGAATGAAAATATTCTTGATACGCAGTCGGAGCACCAAAAATTTATAGTCCCCTTGAACGATTGGAAACGCGATCATTCCTGCGGCGAACTTACCGCCGCCGATATTGGCAAGGAAGTTTGTCTGATGGGCTGGGTGCAATATCGCAGGGATCACGGAGGTTTAATATTCGCCGATTTGCGCGATAATCAGGGTTTGACCCAAGTAGTTTTTAGTCCGGAAATCGCTCCGGAGGCGCATAAAAACGCTCATATCTTACGCAGCGAATATGTGATCGCCGTCAAAGGATATGTGCGCGCCCGGCCGGAAGGTATGGTCAATGAGGGGATGAAAACAGGCGAAATAGAAGTGGTCGCGAAAGAATGGAAACTTTTAAATACCTCCAAAACTCCTCCCTTTGCCATAGAGGATCGTTGCGACGCTGGAGAAAATTTGCGTCTCGAATGGCGTTATCTGGATTTGCGGCGTCCCGCGTTGCAAAAAGCATTAAGAATGCGTCACAGGATTGCCAAGGCTGTAAGAGCTTACCTCGATGAAAAAGATTTTGTAGAAGTGGAAACTCCTGTTTTGACGAAATCCACACCTGAGGGAGCCAGGGATTTTCTTGTTCCAAGTAGACTGAATAAAGGAATGTTTTACGCTCTTCCCCAATCGCCGCAATTATTTAAGCAGCTTTTAATGATTGGCGGTCTTGATAGATATTATCAAATCGTCAAATGCTTCCGGGACGAAGATCTCCGCGCTGACCGACAACCCGAATTTACGCAGATTGATATAGAAATGAGCTTCGTTAACGAAGACGATATTATGAGCATGGCGGAAGGTTTAATAAGCGCGGTTTTTAAAGATGTTTTGAAAAAAACCGTTAAAACGCCCTTTGTCAGAATGACATGGAAAGAGGCGATGGATAAATATGGTGTTGATAAACCGGACACGCGCTTTGGTCTGGAATTAATCGACGTAACGGGAATCGTCAAAGATTCCCAATTTAAAGTTTTTAGCGACGCCTCGCTGGTAAAAGCTATACGCGTTCCGGAGGGGGAAAAGTTTACCCGAAAAGAAATAGACGAATTTACAGATTACGTAAAAGTTTTCGGCGCGAAAGGATTGGCATGGATCAAGATTCGCGAAAACGAATGGCAGTCGCCTATCGCTAAATTCCTATCGGATAGAGAGCGCGAAGAATTAAGCGAAGTCTTAAATTTAAAACCGGGTGATATAATATTCTTTCAGTCTGGAAAATCGGAGATTGTTAACGCAGCTTTAGGAAATCTGCGGGTTTTGTTAGGAGAAAAATTAGGATTGATACCTGAAGGCGAGCTTAATTTTTTGTGGGTTACGGATTTCCCCCTTTTTGAATTCGACGAAGAAGAAAAACGCTACGTTGCATGTCATCATCCCTTTACCTCCCCACAAGAAGGCCACGAAGAAATAATGTTAAACGAGCCGCAAAACGCTTTCGCTAAAGCTTACGATTTAGTATTGAATGGGAACGAAGTAGGAGGCGGCTCTATCAGAATCCATCACGCGTCCATTCAACGGAAAATGTTTGAAGCGCTGGGTATCGACAGGAACAAGGCTGAAAAGCAATTTGGCTTTCTTATAAACGCGCTTGAATTAGGAGCTCCTCCGCATGGCGGGATCGCTTTTGGAATGGATAGACTGGTAATGCTCCTCGCTGGCGCGAAGAGTATTCGCGAGGTAATAGCATTTCCCAAGACGCAAAAAGGCTCATGCTTATTAACAGCCGCTCCTGATTTTGTCGAAAGAAAGCAACTAGCCGAACTTGGCGTAAAAATTATAGAAAAAACCGATTAACCTTATGTTATTACCTATCATTACATATCCTGATCCGAGTTTAAAGAAGATCGCTATACCAATTACG
Source organism: uncultured Desulfovibrio sp. (assembly GCA_947176055.1). GTDB lineage: Bacteria > Desulfobacterota > Desulfovibrionia > Desulfovibrionales > Desulfovibrionaceae > Desulfovibrio. The sequence continues at coordinate 1,763 of CAMWPE010000159.1, read as the reverse complement.
GAATTTGACGACAGTATCAGGGATTTAGCTGAGAGTATGCTCGAGACAATGTATGTATCGAACGGAGTGGGATTAGCCGCTCCGCAAGTGGGGAGATCTACGCGATTAATTGTGATAGATCCTGACCATTATAATTCTGAAAAAAATCCGCGGGTCTTTATTAATCCTGAAATAGAGTTGATTGGAGAAAATATAGTTAGTGAAAATGAAGGTTGTCTCTCTGTGCCATTAAATTATCGCGCGGATATTCCGAGGAACAATAAAATAAAAGTAAAGTATCAAAATATTTTAGGAGAAATAAAAGAAGAAATTTTCGAGGGTTTTCCAGCTATTATAATTCAGCACGAAGTCGATCATTTGGATGGAAAACTTTTTATTGATAAGATAAGTAGGCTAAAACGATCTTTGTATGAAAGCAAGGTAAAGAAATGGATAAAGAACGGCGGATTAGAATAGTTTTTATGGGAACGCCCTTATTCGCTAAAATAATTCTTGAAGCTTTATATGATAATAAAAATTTCGAGATATGCGCGGTTTTCGCGCAACCCGATAAACGTTCGGGAAGAGGATTAAAGAAAGTAGAATTTTGCGAAGTCAAAAGTTATGCTTTGGAGCACAATTTACTTTTAAAACAACCTCAAACTTTGAAAGACGAAGAAGTTTTTCAAGAAATTAATGAACTATCTCCTGATTTTATAGTGGTGGCCGCGTACGGAAAAATCTTGCCCGAAAAAATTATTAAAATTCCGAAATATGACTGCATAAATGTGCACGGGTCGCTTTTGCCCGCGTACAGGGGAGCGGCTCCCATCCAGCGAGCTATAATGGATAGCTGGAAAGGCGTTAATGAAACAGGCGTTTCGATAATGCGTGTTACTCCAGAACTAGATGCTGGGCCAGTATATTCGCATAAAGAGCTTGAAATAGGCGCTCATTCTTCTGAAACACTATCAATTACAATGGCGAAAATAGGCGCCGAACTTTTAATCTCTACTCTTCTATATATTATAGAATATAATTTACAACCTGTTGAGCAGGAGCATGGGAAAGCGACTTTCGCTCCAAAATTACAGAAGAGCGATGGATTCATCAATTGCTCGCATAGTTTAAAACAAATTGAAGCTTGCGTACGCGCTATTACTCCTTGGCCTGGCGCGAGAATCCAACTATTACTCCCAAATACAAATAAAAAAACAATTTTAGAAATATCAATATGTGGGAGTGAAAATATTTTAAGTAATAAACAGTTAATCGGACAGGTATTTTTCGAAAATAAATGCCTAAAAATATATTGCAAAGATGGATGTTTAATTGTTGATCGAGTTAAACCTGAAGGCAAGCGTTGGATGTCTGCTCTAGACTACTTCAATGGGAAATCTTTCGACGGTTCCAGAAATTTGGGAAAGGTTGTATTTGAATAACTATGATCGAAAGCACTTTTCAAGATTTAATAAATAAATCATGTACCAACGCGCGTAAAAGAGTATTTTTAGGGATTCTTACATTAACATGCGCTTTATTATGCTCATTTATTTTTTTATTTTTGATATTTCCCTGGTTAGGAAATAATCTTATTTTTTTTAAACTTTTTTCGATAATAATAGGGTGCGCCATTTTTTCACTAGTTATTATTTTTTGCTTCAATTCGGTTATCTCGTTATATTATCCATATTATATATTAGATTTACGGCACTTTAGAATGATATTAATACGTTTAATGCTTCCTTTAATGGAAACAGTATGTGATATATTTAGTATTAACA
>CAMWPE010000158.1 GCA_947176055.1 uncultured Desulfovibrio sp. | reverse complement strand
CATACGAGATCATGCCTAGTCTCGTGGGCTCGGAGATGTGTATAAGCTACAGGTATATTCCTGTACAGGATTTTTCGGAAAGGTCGGATATTGATTGGTCGCGGACAATCCCCGAAATTGACCGCCGCTTGTTTGCGAAATACGGCCTTGACAAAAAAGAGATTAAATTTATAGAACATAACGTGAAAGGAATGGCGTAATTTATAGCGCGCGACGCGGGGCTTTATAGGAAACAAGATGAAATTTGATTTTATAATCGGGAATCCGCCGTATCAGGATGAAAATATTGGAGATCAAAAGTATTATACGCCGCCAGTCTATAACTTATATATGGATGAATCGTTTAAATGCGCTGATAAGGTAATCCTGGTTCATCCGGCACGATTCCTTTTTAATGCCGGAAGCACTCCCAAGAACTGGAATAAAAAAATGCTATTCGATCCGCATTTTAAAGTTATTTCTTATTATTCAAACTCAAGTGATTTGTTTCCTGATACGGATATTAAAGGCGGTGTAGCAATTTCATATTACGATAATTCCAAAAACTTCTCTCCCATTGAAGTTTTTACAAAATACCAATCATTAAATACTATTCTTCATAAAATTCGATGCAAAAGCGACCCATTGACTAGAATTATCGTTACGAGCTACGCATATCATTTTACCCAATTATTTCATAAAGACTTTCCTGAAGCTAAAAGTCTATTAAGCTCTGGCCATGAAAATGATTTAAAATCAAATGTATTTCAAAAGTTAGGAGCCATTTTTCATGATTCGACACCGAATGACGGTCATAGTTATTTAAAAATTATTGGTCGTCTAGGAAATGATAGAGTTGAAAAATATATCCGAAGAGATTATATTAATAAGGTTATAAACCTTGATAAATATAAAGTTTTTCTAGCGGGCGCTAATGGGGCTGGAGAGTTCGGGGAAACTCTGTCGCAACCAATTATTAGCCGCCCAGGAGAAGGAGCGACTGAAACTTTTTTAAGCGTTGGAAGTTTTAATACAATATTTGAAGCTAAAGCGGCTGAAAAATATATAAAATCTAAATTTGCAAGAGCGTTGCTTGGTATTCTGAAGACTACCCAAGCGCTCACTCCCCAAAAATTTGATTACGTCCCCCTCCAGGACTTTACATCCAAATCCGATATCGACTGGTCAAAATCGATCGCGGAAATTGACCGCCAGCTATACGCAAAATACGGCCTGACCCGGGAAGAAATCGACTTTATCGAAAGCCATGTCAAGGAGATGGAATAATGGACAAGACCCAAATCCGTCCAAATAAAATTCCGGGCATTCCCTTGATCTACGCCTATACCCTCCCGGGCGTGGAATATCTGCGGGGCAAGATAAAGATCGGTCAGACGAATCGCGATCCGGAGCAAAGAATAGCCGAACAAACGAAGACGGCGGGGATAAGGCCGAAGCTGGAATGGGACGACTACGCCGTCTATCGCGACGGCGCTGGCGAGATCTTTACTGATAAGGATTTTCACGCCTGGCTGGTTCGCGAAAAAAATATCGAACAGGAAAAGGATCCGGAGACGGGGGGCCTTCTCGAAATTTTCCCCCTCGATGGGCCGACGTCCCATGCATATTTCGGCGAGTTCGCCCGTCGCGATTTTCAAGGAAATTCCCAGGTCGAGCCTTATACGCTACGGGCCGAGCAGGAAGCCGCGGTAAAGGGGACGGTCGCGAGATTTGAGCGGGAAGAAGAAGACAGCGAATACCTGTGGAATGCCAAGCCCCGCTTTGGCAAGACTCTTACATCCTACGCCCTCATTGAAAGGATGGGATTCGACAGGGTTTTAATTGTAAGCAACAGGCCGGGAATCGCCAACGCATGGGCCGAAGATTACGACAAGTTTATACGGGGCAAAGGCGAATACGCTTTCGTGTCCGACAACGACGCCCTGAAAGGCAAACCCGGCGTCCTGACCAGGGAGCAATATCAAAGCGCGCGGAAAGTTTCGCGCAAAATGATAGCCTTCGAATCCCTGCAAGGGCTTAAAGGCTCGCTCTATTTCGGGGGCGATTACGACAAGCTGAAATGGATCAAGGATCTGGAATTCGATCTGCTCATTGTCGATGAATCGCACGAGGGCGTGGACACCTATAAGACGGAGCGCGCGTTCGATCACATCAAGCGCGAGCATACTTTATATCTGTCCGGCACGCCATTCCGGCAACTGGCCAGCGGTCGCTTCGAAGCCGATCAAATTTACAACTGGTCCTACGCCGACGAGCAGGCCGCGAAGGAAAATTGGGCCGGTCCCGAACCCAATCCCTACGAGCGCCTGCCAAAGCTCAACCTTTTCACATACCAGATGTCCGAAATAATCCGGGACAAGGCGAAGCGGGGAATCGTCGTGGCCGAAGGCGAGGACGCCGTCGACTACGCCTTCGATCTCAACGAATTTTTCAAGACTGACTCGAGCGGTAAATTCGAGCGTGAGGAAGATGTCAAAAAATTCGTCCGGGCGCTGACCAGAAACGAAAAATATCCCTTTTCGTCGCCGGAATTGAGGAAGGCCCTCGCTCATACCATGTGGTATATGGACAGGGTCGCAAGCGCGAAAGCGCTCAAAAAGCTCCTCGAGGAAGACGAAGTATTCCGCGAGTACAAGATCATCCTTGCCGCGGGCGACGGCGACGACGGCGCGAGAAAAAAGGCCTACAATCAGGTAAAGGACGCCGTAGCGAAGTACGACAAGACCATTACCCTGACGGTCGGCCAGCTCACAGTGGGCGTGACCATACCCGAATGGAGCGCCGTTCTCATGCTGTGCAATCTCTCTAGTCCCGCCGCCTACATGCAGGCCGCTTTCCGCGCCCAGAATCCCTGGCGCGGCCTGGAGGGCGAAGATCTGGTAATGAAGGAAAACGCCTACGTCTTCGATTTTGATCCGGCGCGGACACTGACCATTTACGACGAGTTCGCCAATAATATCGATCCGGGCGCTGGCGGAGGAACTTCGGAAGATCGGGAGCGGCGCGTGAAAAAACTTCTGAATTTCCTGCCCGTAATCGGCGAGGACGACGAAGGCCGGATGGTCGAGCTGGACGCGACGCGAGTCCTGACCATCCCCGCCCGCCTGAAAAGCCGGGCCGTCGTCGAGCGTGGTTTTATGTCCAATTTCCTGTTTAAAAATCTGGGCGCGATCTTCGCGGCTCCGGCCATGGTCCGGCGCATTCTGGACAAATTACCCGTAGCCCAGGAGGAAAAACGGAAGGAAAAACCGGAGGAACTTGACAAAATCAAACTTGTCCCCGTCGACGAAAACGGCGAAATAGACATTCCCGACGAAAAAGTCATCGGCCAGTCGCGGGAATTATTCGGCGAGAAGATTTACGGCTATCTCGACGAATCTCTCGATGACGTGAGAACAATCGTCTCCGACGCGACCAAAACCGACGCGAAGGAAAAAGCCGCCGCGGCGGCGTTGAAAATTACGGAAAAGTTCGTCAGCGAAATAGCGACTCCATTGGCGGAAGCCAACAAACTAAAAAACAGCGAGCGCAAAAACCTCGCAAAGAAGATCAAGGAAACAATCGACGACAAGCTGAAACGCGTCGCCGACGATTGCGAGCGGGCGAAGAAAATAGCGGAGGCGGAATACGCCAGGAATCTGGAAAAAGCTACTGATGAATCCGGAAAGATCGCGGCGAAGGAAAAACGCGACGCTTCCCTAAACGAAGCGGACAATACATTCTCATTCAAGCTGGAAGAAGCCGTAAAGGAAACCTGGAACAACGCGCCGGCTGATCTCATTAAAGAAATGGAGACAATGCGAGCCAATAATAACAAAAAGAGTTCCGAAAACGAGATCCGGGCGCGGTTGCGGGGCTTTGCCAGAACGATCCCCAGTTTTATCATGGCCTATGGCGACGAAAATCTGCAGCTGGCCAATTTCGAAAATTACGTAAGCGACGAAGTGTTCCGGGAGGCAACGGGAATTTCTATCGCCGATTTCGTTTTCCTGCGCGACGGCGGCGAGTATAGGGACGAAGAGACGGGAAAAACGGAAAATTTCGCGGGCGGCGTTTTTGACGAAACTGTGTTCGACGATTCCATCCGCGAATTTCTAGCTAAAAAGAAAGCTCTCGCCGATTATTTTGACGAAAATCAAAAGGAAGATATTTTTGATTATATTCCCCAGCAGAAAAATAATCAGGTATTCACTCCCCGCGAAGTCGTCATGGAAATGGTCGACGCCATGGAAAGGGAAAACCCTGGCTGCTTTGACGATCCAGCGCGAACCTTCGCCGATCTTTATATGAAATCCGGATTGTATATCGCGGAAATAATCAAGAGATTATACCGGAGCGACGGGCTAAAAAAGGCTTATCCGTACGCTCGCGCCAGACTGGCCCATATTCTGGAAAAGCAGGTTTACGGCATGGCGCCTTCGGAAATAATATACCGGATCGCGACCAACTTTATACTGGGTTTTACCGACGAATCCATGCGGCATAATTTCCGTCTGGGCGACGCCATGGCGGCGGTCAAGGATGGGAAATTGCGGGCGTTGATCGACGCCGAATATGAGAAATAATCAGAAGTAGCGGTCGCGCGGGATCTTCCCAAACACCGCGAAAGGTATTAATTAAAATGGGAACCCCGGAACCGTCGGTCAGGACAATCCCGGGGCTGGCGCGACGCTGGTTAACGCCCCCGCGTCCGGTTGCCAAGTTGGAGATTAATTTTACGACCCCGGCTCCTCGTCCTATTCAGAGCCGGGGTCAACTTTTACATGGCTTAGTTAGCCAATAAAAGAAGCAAGGCTATAGCGACGAGCGAGGCGAAAAATAGTTTCCGCATGGCCCGGGCGCCCTCCTTCGCATGTTGCGCGCCGCGCCGGCGCGCGATATGGGAGGGCAACCGGACGTGTTTTTATATTCTATTTCCAGGTCGCGCGCAAACCTGTATAACCCTTCGTATTCGTTCCCCATTACAGTTTTTAAAATAAAAATGCCCGCTCCGTGGCGGGCTCTTATCGTTTAAGCGCGTTTATTTCTTTAGGGGCGGGATGCGCAGTTTCTGGCCGGGATAGATTTTGTCCGGATGCTTGAGCATGGGCTTGTTGGCTTCAAAAATAATGGTGTATTTAGCTCCGTTGCCTTTGCCGTACTGGGATTCCGCGATTTTCCAGAGCGTGTCGCCGGATTTTACCTCGTAGAAATTGGATTCCTCGGCTGGCTTTTCCACTTTGATATCGTCGGTCTTTACGCCGCCGACGCCCACGTTGTTGCCCACGGCCAGCACGGCTTTTTCAAGGGTTTCCTGATCCTTTACGGAGCCTGTCAAGGTAACCTGATCGCCGTCCACATGGACTTCGATCCCCTGCGTGTCCAGGCCCTGGGCGTCCAGATGCTTTTTCAGCTCGTCGGCCTTGGCTTCTTTGCCGCCGAATAATTTCTCGCCCACATCGTTGAGAAAGGAAAACAAACCCATAATTTTCTCCTTTGTTGAGATTCCACGCGAAACTCTGGCGTCGCCCAATTCTCTGGGATCCATAATATGCGATTAAGATAGACCAGAAAAATTCGCTTTGCAATATTTAGAGCAGGCGGAGAGCCGGGGCCGCGACTCTTACGGCTTAAGTCCAGAATCTGACACCCCATTGGTAAACTATAAAAGCGACGGCGTAAGCCATGGCCGTATTAAAAACTATACTGAAAGCTACCCAGATCCAGCTTCCCGCCTCCTGTTTGATAACCACCAGGGCTACGAAGCAGGGGGAGTACAAAAGCACGAAAAGCATGAGCGAAAGCGCCGTGGCTTTGGACCAATCCGGAGCGGACAGGAGCCTTTCGGCCAGCGGTTTCGCGTCGTCGGGATCCTGTTC
>CAMWPE010000157.1 GCA_947176055.1 uncultured Desulfovibrio sp. | reverse complement strand
AAAAAATCGTCAAGCCGATCTCGCCGAAAAACGCGAATTGCTGGAAATGCAAAAGGAGGAGATTAATAAAGTTAATCCCGCGCCGGGCGAGGAAGAAGAGCTGGAGGAACAGCGGGCCGAAATCAAAAAACAGGAGGACGCCAGAAAGGTTTACGACGAAGCCATGGCTATCCTCCATGGCGACGACGGTCCGGGATTATTGCAAATGCTCGCGGATCTAGGCTCGGTCATCCGGCGCATGGATGAAGACGATCCGGAAATGGTAAATATTCAAGAGACTGTTGACGCTTTTCGCGACGAAATGGCTCATCTGGGCAACAATTTGCGCCGCCCGCGAGTGTCTTCCGACGCGGATCTGGATGATATCGAAGAAAGACTCTTCGAATTCGCGCAGTTGAAAAGAAAATTAAAACGCGCTATGCCGCAGATTCTGGAATTGAAAAACGAAATTGAAGAAAATTTATCTTTCCTCGACGCCTGCGCCCTTGATATAGCCTTTAATACAAAGGAACGAAACAAACTTGCCAAAGAACTTGGCGAATTGGTCATTGAGATTATTCCCTTGCGGCATGAGGCGGCGGCTAAATTCGCGACGGAGCTGGAAGAGCAATTGCGCGAACTTGGCTTTTCCGAACATGTCAAAGTCGCGCCGGAATTTTTGCCAAATGAAATCTGGCCAGGCGTAAACGACGAAAAAGGCCGGATCTTTTGGGCTCCAAACCCGGGTCAAAAATCCCAGCCCCTTGACAAGATAGCCTCCGGCGGCGAGCTCTCCCGCTTTCTGCTGGGTTTAAATATTCTTGGCGAGCAGAACAGGGAAATTACCTTCATTTTTGACGAGGTCGACGCCGGCGTAGGCGGCCTGACTTTGAACAAGGTTCTGGAGAAATTGCAAACCCTGGCCAAGAGTCAACAAGTCATTCTTATCACTCACTGGCCGCAGCTGGCGGCGCGCGCGAACAGGCATTTTCAGATAACCAAAACCGTAAAGGATGGCAATACCTATACTCAATGCTCCGCGTTGGATGAAACTGGCAGATTTAAGGAGATAGAGAGAATGGCGGGCGGCGGCAAGGAAGGCGAAGCTATGGCCAAAAATCTTCTCGACAAGACCTCGACGGCCAATTAACTTGAATAATGGAATATAACTAGCTATACTTCCCTTTCCCGCGCGCTCGTAGCTCAGTCGGATAGAGCGACAGCCTCCTAAGCTGTAGGCCGCAGGTTCGATTCCTGCCGGGCGCGCCATAAATTTTAAGGGGTTACGTCTTTCTAGACGTGACCCCTTAAATTCTGTATAACATAATCGGAAGTTTGCAGTCTTTCCAAGAAGTTTTTATGTTGAGCGATTGACCTTTTAAAAAATTTCAATCAATGAAATAGTTGACACTTGCTTGATATGCTCTCAGCCCTGATCATCCTTTCCAATGGAACAGGTGTCTGCGTTGGCCTTTTGATATCACTTTGTCATTGGGTGAAACAGTTGGAGCTTTTGTAAGAATTCGATATAGTTAAACATCTTCCACAATGATTGTCATGTATGCCTCGTTGAACTTTTTGAATGAATTTTTTGACCTCCCCATTCAGTGAAACAGTTAAGCAGGCGTGCGGATGCGGGCGTGGTGAGAGCCTTATTCTCCGGTTGGCAAGCCGGCCCATTTGACTTTTTGAAACAGTGAAACAGTTGAGCGTTTGGATTGCCATCCTTCAGAAAATCGACCCTGTTCAGGATGGCGCGGCAATTTTTGAAATTCGGCCAATAATACGCGAAATCGCCACAATGCAGGATCATCACTTTCAAATAATCTCCGTCGGCTTTCCATCTTGGCGCTATCGCCTTCAATGTCCTGTTCTTGCGAATTTTATGATCAATAAAAATCCGCTTCCTCCGTGGGAATGTCGAAAGATGCGGAGACAATAAATATGGCAGATACGATCCTTGATAAATATCTTGCTGAAGACAAGCTGAAATTCTTGGCGCAAGCCGCCATAGAGAAATTCACCGAAATTTCCAGTCTTGCGTCCTCCAAGCTGTCCGAGGATGACTCATATGGGTCCGGCGTACTCGCCGCTCCCGATCATGACGCGTACCGCTCCCTGCGCGGAATCAGCAATACCTTGCGACAGGAATACCAGAAACTGAGATCGGAGCCTGTGGTCGGGTGTGTGGTAATTCATTTTCCCGAAAAGGGAGAAGTTAGGGAATATTACATCTGCAGGGCCACTCCGCCGACAGGCAGCAAAAACCTGATCAGCTACCGCTCACCAATGGGACGGCTCGCAGCCCTTGAATTGGGCGAGGAATACGACCTTGGCGAGGAGACAAGGCTCGAGCGTTTTGATGAGGAATACATTGTCAAAGTCCAGCAGGCTTCATTCATTCCCATACTGCGAGGGAACTCCTGGGATTCCCGCAAAACTGAACACAGGGACGCGAAGGATCCCAATTTCAAGACGATCAATTCACTGATCAAGATAATTGAGCAAATTGAAAACGCGGATCCGCTTCAAATTTTGCAGCAATTCCTTCAGGAAGAGGAACAGAAAACCAATATAACCGACGGCATAAGAAAAGAAATAGTCGAGAAATTCAGCCTGCCTGATCAGGTTTTTCTTGATGCCCAGCAGGATGCAATTTTCAGGCTTCCCCTCAATAATACTTGGCTGCAAGAAATTCTATAAGACTTCTACCATATCCTTTACCCTGAAATGCAGGGCGCACAGCTATATTCTTGATTTCCAGAATCTTATCCCCCACATCCATAATTACGCATTCAGCCTTGATCCCGTCATCGTCCAGTACATACATTTCGCCCTTATAAATATACTTTTCTATCATGTCTTCCTGTTCGTCCCCTACCAACAAAAGATCAAGATAGATTTTCCTGTCCTCTGCGTTTACATTTTTAATAAGCATGAGGATGAACGCCCCGCAATCCTTCTGGCTGTAGCTTTGCGACCACCGGCCTCGAATGCCCCGTTTAAAAAAACCATTTTCACCTATATATCCCCAGATTGACAGCAAGGAATTTTCCCATAAATTCCTTCGTTTATCAATGCGCTATTGCCACTGCGAATATCACGGCCCGATCATTTACTGGCGCATGATATCCGAGGGTGGCCCAGCGGAGAGGAGTGTGGAAAAAGCGAAGGCACGCGCCGCCTGTCTTGCGAAAATTGCCCTGAAATAATAAATTTGTTTACCATTTGATGTTTGCGACAGTTTTATGGAGGTCATGAAATTGGATTTTTCCGGGTATGGACTTAAGCGGAAGAACCCCGCCGACATTACGGACAATCCGATCACGATGTTTTCGCGTGACTGGGCGCTTGTGGCTGCCGGCAACCGTGAGCGTTTCAACGCCCTCACAGTTGCATGGGGAGCCCTTGGGACTGCGTGGGGCAATGGCCGTCCGCTGGCCATCATCTTTGTTAGTCCAAGCCGTTTCACGCATGAATTTCTGGAGCGTGAAAAGGGTTTTTCAATCAACGTCCTGCCAGTCGAATTCAGGAAAATCATGGGGTACATGGGATCGCGTTCCGGCAGGGACGAGGACAAGATTGCCGAATCCGGACTGGAATATGCGTTTACAGAACGGGAGACGCCGGTGTTCACGCAATCCAGGCTGATCCTGAATTGCGAAAAAATCTATTCCCATACGATTGAACGGGACAGGTTCGGGGAAACTTTGAAAAGCGTGTATGCGGCGCCCGTATTCAAGGGTGTTGATCCGCATACAGTATATTTCGGAGAGATAACAGATTGCTGGGCCAGGGATTAGACTGCATTGCATGAACTGGACGTGGCCCGTTCGTTCTATCTTGCCTCATTCCGCGAAGCTGCGGTTTGAGAAAATGGTGAAGGTAATGGGCAATGACTAAGGAGATTAATCCGCCACCCTGATGGGAGGGAGGGGTCCATATTGTCTCATCCCTTCTTTGTGGTTCTTTCAAGAAAGGAGCACGGTAATATCACGATTTGGATAACTCTTTCAATTACCAAACCTTTCTAGCAGCGGTTTTTATTCAGATGTTCCTTTTCAGGCGGCAGGTTCACCTTGAGCCAATGGATAAGTTCATCCCTGGATAGGCAAATGGGCATGCTTCCGGCAATCTTGGCTTTTATCCTGGCGTCTCATAGCAGCATCTGGTATCAATGTCAATCCCTGCGTCTAGTATAATCTTTGCGTATGCACTTCCTCAAATCTCGCCGCCATCCAGAGTGAAATTCTGGCCGGTGATCCATGATGCCTTTTGGGAGAGCAGAAAGCAGGCCAGATTGGCCACATCACCCGGCTTGCCAAGTCCCAGAGGGTAGCGCGCAATTTCCCTGCGCATGTAGTCGTCGCCCAGCCTGACCCTCATGCCTTCCAGCATAGGCGTATCAATCATGGCTGGAGAAAGGCAGTTGGCGCGCAAGCCGCGTATGGAAAGCTCCTGGCTCATGGCCTTGACCGCGGCGATAAGCGCGGCCTTCGCGGAGCCATACAGGAGCAATCCCTTTTCTGGATGTTCGCCTGAAATAGAGGCGAGAAAGACCATGCTGGAATTGTCATGACAGTTCTCTTTCCGGGCAAATGCCTGGGCCATGAAGACAGGCGCAAGGAAGTTCAGTTCAAAATGCTTGCGTGCCTGATCTGGGGTCAGACCTTCGAGGCTATCAAAAACAAGCTCTCCGGCGGCATGGAGCAACCCATGGAATTTACCGTACTTTTGCCGTTGTTCCCTGACCCAGTCCGCCAGCCGATCAATGTTGCCCGCAAGATCAAGGGGAGCGCAATGCCATCGCTCCGGATAAGAGGAGCTGGTTCGCGCATCCTCCAGTTTTCTCGCATCCCTACCGCTTGCGACGACTGTCGCGCCCTCGCGGACCAGCTCATTGGCGCATGCCCTGCCAATGCCCGAGCTAGCTCCTGTCACGAGAATCACTTGCTCCTTGTCAAATAGCCCCATGTTAACCTCCTGTGGGTATCATAGGGATATCTTTGCCTTCCTGTTCACCATCAATTCGAGTTCCGCATCAGAATAGGTATCAAGTATATTGTCAATATCTTCCAGAACCTTGCGTTTTTGTATTGGATCTCCCGTACGGAAGCGGTAGTTGAGCGGATTGAGGTAATGCACCCCGTCGTAAAAGGTGTCTATATTGAGTTCGGCGATAAATGTTCTCAATTCCTCTATCATCTCCCTTTCGGAAGGCATCTGGAATTCGCCTCTTCGCACCATGGCGGCTATGGGCGCTTTTTCAAATGGCGTGATAGCCGTTGAGGTTATCATCTGCGGATGAACCTGGTTGAACATGGAGGCTGTCGCTCTGGCGCTTTCCTGGCCCTTGCCTTTCCCGGCCATTCCCAGGATATAGAAATTGGTGTATGTGAAGCCGGCTTTATCAAGCCTTTCCAGCTGTTTTATCACCTCGCTTGCCCTGTAACCCTTGTTCATGAGAGCAAGCGCATAGTCGCTGCCATTTTCAGTTCCAATATAAAGATGGCTTAGGCCAAGCGTGGCAAGCTCCGCCAGTTCCGCATCGCTCTTTTTGGCTATATCGTCGATCCGGCTTTGCAGGCTTATTCGGTAAAAATCAGGATAGTGCCGCCTTAAAACCTCTATGTATTGCTTCAGTTTCCAGTTCGGCAGCACGAAAGGATTCGCACCGGTCAAATATATTGGGGTGTTGGAGGGGAAAAAGGGTTTGTGCGCGATGGCCGCCTTTTCCATATCCTCCGGTTTGACCGCAAGGAATGGATATCCTCTGGACGTGTAGCAAAAATTGCATTTGCCGTAGGTGCAACCCTGGGTTGCTTGCAAAATCAGCGAATTTATCTCCTGTGGCGCCCGCATGGGCGGCTCCGTGAATTTCATTTTACCTCCATGTTTT
>CAMWPE010000156.1 GCA_947176055.1 uncultured Desulfovibrio sp. | reverse complement strand
GCTATACCGGCTCGCCAATCTCCAATAAGCAATTTTCATTATACGATGTTCCCGGCGCCTCCCGCTCGGTGAGGAACGGCGGCAAGCCTTATGTCGTCGAAGTGACGACGGTTCGCGATATCGATGGCGACGGCCGCGTGGATGTGGAGGATATGGCCGGACAATTCAAAAACGGCGAAAATTCGTCGCGCGAGCTTCGCGACGACGGCGATTTTCGCTCGAAGGAAAGCGTCGCGTATCTAAAACTGGCCGATATCGTGGTAACTAACCCGCCTTTCTCCCTCTTCCGCGAGTACGTCGCCCAGCTCATGGAATACGGGAAGAAATTCGCGATTATCGGCAACATAAACGCCATAACTTATAAAGAATTTTTCCCGTATATACTGCTGGATCAGGTCTGGATCGGCCCGAATATTCATAGCGGCGACCGCAAGTTTAATGCGCCCAACGATTATCCCTTGAAAGCGGCCGGTTGCGAAGTAGACGCCGACGGCAAGAAATTTATCAAAGTAAAGGCGTTCGCTGGTTTACTAATCTGGACATAAAGGCGCGGCGTGAACGGCTGATTCTTACTAAAACTTATTCGCGGAGCAAAATCTCGCCTATGATAATTACGATGCCATCGAGGGCAGCCGCTCCAATGATATTCCCAGGGATTATCCGGGGGTAATGGGAGTTCCCATCACTTTTCTGGATAAGTATAATCCGGAACAATTCGAGATTGTTGGCATGGCCAAGCGGGGAGCTGGCGATCCGGCATTAAAATCCCGCGCTATACTAAACAAGATTACCCCAATTACAGCGATTTAAACGCCGGGCCGACTTTATGGATCAACGGCGTTTTAAAAAACACTTACCCCAGAATTTTAATCCGCAACCGGCATCCGGAGAAATGATGGAAATAAGGCAAAAAAGTAAGCGTGGGCGAGCTTTGCGAAGCTTATCGCAACAACGACGAAGAAGGAGCGAGCGGTTACGGCGGCAAACTGGATATTCGTCCGCCATACCAGCGCGAATTTGTGTATAAGGACGCCCAGCGCGACGAGGTCGTCCGCATCGTTATGAAAGGGTTGCCTCTCAATGTTATTTATTGGTGCGCGGTAAAAAAACCCGACGGCTCGGATGGCTTCGAAGTTATGGCTGGCCAGCAACGGACGATCTCCTTTTGCGATTTTATCGACGGAGTCTTTTCCGTTGACGAGATGTATTTTCACAATCCGCCAAGGGACATTCGCGAGAAAATTCTGAATTATCCCCTCTTTGTCTATGTCTGCGAAGGCGAGCACAGCGAAAAACTCGCCTGGGTCCGAATCATCAATATCGCCGGCGAAAAGCTGACTGATCAGGAGTTGAGGAATGCGGTTTACGCCGGGGGCTGGACGGCCGACGCCAAGCGCTATTTTTCAAAAACGGACTCTCCTGCCTACAGACTGGCAGAAGAATACCTTAAAGGCTCGTCTATCCGGCAGGAATATCTGGAAACGGCCATAAAATGGGCCGCGGCGAAAGAGGGCGAAACCATCGACGGTTATATGTCAAAAAGGCAGTCGCAACCTAACGCGGTCGAGTTATGGAATTATTTTAATAGCGTAGTTAACTGGATAAAAGCCGTGTTTCCCAAAACCCGCAAGGAGATGAAGGGTGTGCCCTGAGGACTTTATTACAATGAACACGGCGACCGGCGGGATCTGGACGCGAAAGAGCTGGAAAAGGAGATCCATCGTTTGCTGGGCGACGAGGACGCGACCAAGAAAGCGGGCATTTACGAGTATCTCCTTACAGGCGACGAGCGGGCCTTATCGATCCGCGCTTTCGACCGCCGCGACGCCCAAGCCGCTTACGAGAGGCAGGGGCATAAATGCGCGCTATGCGGCGAAGAGTTCGAATTCGGCGCCATGCAGGCGGACCATATCGTCCCCTGGAGCAAGGGCGGCAAGACAACTCCCGACAATTGCCAGACGCTTTGTCGCGATTGCAATCTGCGAAAATCCAATAAGTAAAGCCGGATTCTCCGGTTATTAAACAAAGGCGGCGAATATCGCCGTCGTTTATTTTTGCCGGAATAGCATACGATAAATTTCTTCGGGGGGAGATTCTTCGGTATAAACTTCGAAGCCGATTTCGAGCAGTTTGGCGGCGAAGGCGCCGTTTCCTTCGGTCAAATTTCCTGTAAAAGTTCCGTCGTATATGCGGCAAATGCCGCAGGAAGGCGAGCGGCTTTTTAATATAGCCTTGCGACAACCGGAATTTAGAGCTTTATTCAGGGCCTTTTCGGCTCCGGCCAGGATATTGGCGGTAACGTCGCGGCCCGAGCGGGAATAGTATTTGTCGCCGCGCTTTTCCGTTGGCTCGCGGGGGACGGGCAGGCCGGAGAGACTCTCCGGGCAGACGATTTGGGCTAGTCCCGCCTTGTATAATTCCACAATTTCCGCGCAAGGTTTAGCTTTGCCATCATAGCGGCAGGGGAAACCGGCGAGACAGGCGCTGACGAGATAGCGCGTCATTTTTGCCTAAGCGCGTCCCGTCTCGCGGCCATGCCTCTTTCGACAGCCTCGCGCATTATTTCTTCAGCTTCCTGGGATACGGGCACGTCGCTGTAATAGATGGCGCCGCTATCGAGACCTTTTTCCGCGCTAATCTGGTTATAGCGTTTCCATGCGGGAATATGATCTTCAAGAATGGGCGTAAGCACAGCGAAAAAGAACCAGAGCGCGAGGCAGACGCAGAGGAGCTTGAGAATATTTTTAAATTTTTGAGGCATACATAAATATGAACGGCCGCCGCGAAACCGCGACGGCCGCCGGCTGGTTAATTATCGGACCTCTTGATTAGATCTGGGCGGTGATTTCCGGGAACACCTTGTAGAACATGATCCAGGCCATGAGCAAGGTCAGGGCTAGGTTCAGAGACTGGCCGCAGACATAGAGGATAATCGGCTTGCCGCCCTTGAAGTACTTGCCCAGCTCGCGGAAGTTGGTGGTCAGGCCAATGGATACGAAGGCCAGGGCGAAGAACCAGCCGCGCAGGGGCACGGAAACCTTGTTTGTGCCGTTGTCCACAAAGACATTTGAGAGATAGTATCTGCTTCTATCGGTAACCAGGCCGTCATTCAGCTCGTAGCTGATGAGGGACATGACGACGGACACGGCGAGGAAGCCGATGACGAATTTCGGGAAACGGTTCCAGATTTCTCCGAGTCCAACCTTTTCTCCGGCGTTGGCTTCGACCTTGGTGGTCCAGTAGAGGGCCACGCAGAAGGCGGTCACGCCGATGAGCACGTTCTGGATCATCTTTACCGTAGCGGCGACGGCCAGGGCTTTTTCGCCCAGGAAGGCGCCGGCGGCGGCAACCGCGCCGGTGGAGTCGACCGTGCCGCCGATCCACGCGCCGCCCAGCACTTCGGGCATATTGACGGCCTTAATGAAGGCTGGCAACACGATCATCATGATCGCCGTGAAGGTAAGGGAAAGGCCTATGGACAGGGTAAGTTCCTCTTTCTTGGCCCTGGCCGCGGCCGCTGTGGCGATGGCCGCCGAGGTTCCGCAGACTGACATATCGGCGGAGATGACGATATTCAGGGTCTTGGAGGGCATTTTGAGGACTTTCTGACCGAAGATGAAAGTGGAGATCAATACGATAGGCGTAACGACCCAAGCCACGAAAATGCCCGGAATACCGATGGCCAGAATCTTGTGGAAGAGAACTTCCGCGCCCAAAAGGACCAAACCTATTTTGATGTAGTATTCAACCTGCGAGCCGTCTTTGAGCAGTTTGCTCGTGCCGACGGTGTTGGCGATGATCATGCCTATGGCGATGGACCAGATTTCGGCGTTCACGCCGTATTTGGACATATCGGCCTGTTTGCCGAGGATATTGGCGAGGACGCAGAGGAGATAGACGCAGAAAAAGGCGCAGAAGAATCTGACGGCGTTGAAGCCCATCACAACGGCGCCGATGGCGCACAGGACGCCAAGACCAACGCCCAGTCCAAGCAGGGTCCAGATCAGGTTAAAGGGTTTTACGAGCTTCTTTTCGGCGCTGGCCTGCGCTTTCTTCGCGTCCTGCCAGGCGTTGATGGCGTTGGTCGCTTCCTGATTCAGCGCCGGATCGGCGTAATTGGCGTCCGCGGCCAGGCCTTGCGCTTCCTGGGCCACCGCCAGGGCGTTGGCGACTTTGGCTTTCGCGGCTTCGACCTGGGGCTTGACGGCCTCGTTTTTAGCGTCCGCCTCGGCCTGGGAAAGGTAAACGGAGGCTATGGGATTGGCGGACCATTTGGCGGGCGTTTTCAGCCAGCCTATCAGTCCCTTTACGGACGGAATATTCTGGGCCTGCAATTTTCTCTGATCAGCCGTCGCGTTGATTAACTCAATCGTCTTGATGGGCTTTTCTTTTTCCGCGGCGATTATCTGGCTGTATTCTTTATACTTGGCCTCCATCTGGCTTTTGTCGGAGAAAGACAGAAAGATGGCGACGGCCATTATGAAAAAGCCGATCCAGATAGCCCAGTAGTCTTCCTTGGTCCAGAGATCCGACCATTGCGCTTTGCCGCGATCAATTACAATATCGGATTTGTTTTCAGATTGAGACATTCCATTCCTCCTGAAAAATTCTGTTTGACGCCCCTGCGTCCATCGAAGATTAACCGGCCTCGCGCGAAGCGCGCTCTTGCCTTACAGGCGGATCCGTCGCGCGGCCTCGCCGCCGTCCGCAAGCGGGGAACGTCCCCCGGACAAAAAAATGTTCGCCTGAATCTATAAGAAAAAAATAACATATTCAAGCGTCCGCGTCAAAACAAGTTAATCGGGCAAGAATTTCGCCGGGATTGACAATTTTCCGGTCGGTCAATATCTTCTGGACAAGGGCCGTCCGGACCGGACGGGAAATCAGTTTCCAGGGGAATCCCGTGCGAAGCGGGAGCGGACCCGCCGCCGTAAGATTTGTCAACCGTTTTCCCTATGGCGAATTTCGCCTGATTATCCCATAAAATCGCGCTCGCGCGGGGATAATTTGGCGCGCGGCTTCGTTGCGAAGTCGCCGGACCGTATAATTCCGATACGGTCAGCCATCGCGCGCCACTCGCGAGGGGAAGGCCGGAAAACGGGAATCGAGCCGGAAGACCCGCCCTTTTTTCCGCGCGCCGAGGCGCTCCTGCCGGCCGACGGGTTTTCGACCGGGAGCGCGGGGGAAAACGGCCCCTCGTCTTTTATCGCGAGGTTCGTTGTATCCCATGGTTTCTCGCGTCGTAGCCGCGGCTTTTATCTGCCTTCTATGGGCGCTCTCGCCCATTCTTTCCGTATTCTCCGGTCCCGTTCCCATAGGATTCGCGGACGCTCTGAATTTTTCATCCGCCTCCTCCGAACCGGCGGATATGATCATAAAACTGCGTCTGGCCCGCGCTTTCGCCGCCCTTGCCTGCGGCGGCGGTCTGGGCGCGGCCGGCGCCGTCCTGCAGGGCGTCCTCCGCAACCCCCTGGCCGATCCCTTTACCATGGGCATAGCCCAGGGCGCGGCCTGCGGAGCCAGCGCGGCCATAGCGGCCGGAGCGTCTCTTTCGGCTTTATCTGGCCTTCCCCATGCTCCGCTTATAGCCGCCTTGTCCTTCGCCGGAGCCATCCTGGCCTTGCTTCTAGCCCTGACTCTAGGGGGCGGTCGCGATCCATTCCCCCGCGAAAACATTATTCTCGCCGGCGTGGCCGTAGCGACCTTCATGAGCGCCCTTGTCGCCCTGATCAAGGCTCTAAATGAGGAATCCGTCGCCAGCATCGTATTCTGGCTTATGGGATCGTTGCGCGATCGCGGCTGGAATTCCCTCCCTTTTCTTCTTTGTTGCGAGACGCCCTGCCTGGCGCTTATCGCCCTGAACTGGCGAAAACTCGATATTCTTTCCCTGGGCGGGGACCAAGCCGCCCGTCTTGGCC
>CAMWPE010000155.1 GCA_947176055.1 uncultured Desulfovibrio sp. | reverse complement strand
TCATAAACGCGATCGCGTTTTTGAGAGATTCGCCAAACAGCTTTTTCATGATTCGATGCCCAGCTTTTTGAGCCAAACCTCGCGCGCTTTGACGACCGCTTCGAGAATGGCCTGAGGACGGGGAGGGCAACCGGGGACGTTGACGTCCACCGGAATATATTTATCGATGGGGCCTTCGATACTATAGCTGTCCCGGTAAACGCCGCCGGAAATTGGACATATCCCCACGGCTACGGTTACTTTTGGCTCCGGAATTTCGTTCCATACGGTAAGCACGCGATCCTTGACGCGAGTGGTCAAAGGTCCGGTAATCAGGACGATATCGGCGTGCCTGGGACTGCCGATATACCGGCAACCAATTCTTTCCACATCATAACGGGGGATAATGGCCGTGGTCGCCAATTCCACGTCGCAACCATTGCAGGAACCGGCGTTAATCCTGAAAAGCCATGGCGAACGGACGGAAAGACTTTTTAATTTTTTATCCAGATCCATTGGCGACTCCTTACATTACCCATACGAGGAGCAGGCTGCATAAAGCGAGAGAAGTGGGGACGGTGATATAAAAGCGGAAAGCCTGCTCAATACGGTAGCGTCCGGTGGCGGATTTGACAATGGTGAGACTGCAGAGCATGAGGACAAAACACTTGAAAAGGAACCAGAGCAAATTCACCGGCCACCATGGACAGATTGTGCCAGGAAAGAAAAGAACCACTCCCAAACCTAACAGGACGAATGTCTTTAACGCCGAAGTAACCTGAAAGAGCGCGAGAAGCGGGCCGCCGTATTCCAGAAGCGGTCCCTCGAGGATTTCCGTTTCGGCTTCGGGCAGGTCGAAGGGAGCAACGCCCATGGTGCCGGGCAGAAAGATGAGATACGCGACGAAGGCGGGAATCATGACGGGATTAAAGCCAAGAACGCCGTTTTCCTGTTGCCAGGACACTATTTGAAGCAGGGAAAATTCCGCTCCCCACTCGCCGCCATTCAGGGATTTCCCCACAATCATGGCAACCGCGAGGAGAATCATCAAAAGGGGCGTCTCGTACGCGAGCATAAGCAACATCTCGCGGGAAAAGCCAATGGCTCCAAAAGGGGAGCTGGAAGCGGAGCCGCCGAGCATGAGCGCCATCGCCGGAATGGGAATGAGGTAAAAGATAACAAGGAGGTCCCCCATATTATAGAGACCCCGGTACACCCCCGGAATGGGAATGAAGGCCGCGCACACCGCCATACCGGTAAATCCGAATATTGGCGCGAGCAGGAAAGCGGGTTTGCAGGCTGTGTTAGGGATAAGCGTTTCCTTGGTCAGGAGTTTCGCCATATCGAGCCAGGGCTGACTTAAGGGAGGCCCGACGCGGCGCTGGAGGCGCGCCTCGATGCGACGATCCAGGGCTTTGTAAAAAAAACCTATCAATAGCGCGAACGCTCCGCCGGGGAAAACGCACATATGCAAAACGGCAAGCAATGTCTCACTCATTAGCGATTCTCCTTGGGGCTGTTCCCGCTAAGCAATTGAACAATGTTTCCATAGATACTGGCGGGAGTCATACGGCTTACCGAAGTGTCCGGCGGCAGGCCGCAAGTGTGAATATCGACTTCGCGCAACCGCGTAAAGCGTCGTACAAACCAGTATCCGCCGAGGAAGGCGACCGTCATCATCACGAAAATACCTGTGGCATTCCAGGTTCCAGGCCCGGAAAGAACGCCGGACAGCCCAATATCAAGCGGAGTTACGCCATATTGCGCCAATATATTATTTATGGGGTACAGAACCAGACCGGGGAAAATACCCGTAATGACGCAACCTAGAGCCAAAATACCCATGGAGACGCGCATGACCAGAGGCGCTTCCTTGACGTCGTCAAGCTCGACGCCTGGCTGACCGAGGAAAGCCGCGTGCAGGAATTTGGCCACATACGCGAGTGTCAGCACGCTGCCAATGAGCGAGAGGAGCGCCAGGAATGGCTGATTCGCCTGCATAAGACCTTGGTAGATTATCCATTTGGAGGAGAACCCGCTCGTAGGCGGCACGCCGACCAGGGAAAGACCGCCGATGGCGAACATAAGCAGCGTGAATGGCATCTTGCGACCAATGCCGCCGAGTTCGTTAAGAGTCTCCTTATGAGTCATAAACATGACCGAGCCGCAGACGAGAAAGAGAAGATCCTTGAAGAACATATGGTTGACGACATGGAGCATGCCGCCGGCGCAACTCAAAGCCGTTCCGCATGCCACCGCCAGAACCATATAACCCAGCTGGCTTACGGTGGAATAGATGAAAACGAGCTTCAGACCATTGGCCCGCAAAGCCTGGATAGCCGCCATGATGATGGTTACGCCGCCGATCCACATCACCGCGACGGAGATTACATTTTCGCCAAGCTGGCTCAATACGCCTGAAACCAGATAACCGGCGCCCAGAAGCATGAACAGTTTGATGAGGCCCAGGATCGCGCTCTTCAAGAGAACCGAGGAAATATAGCCGGAAACCGGCGTCGGCGCCACAGCCGGATGCATCTGCCAGTCAATGCGGAAGGGTAGTTGCGCCGCCTTCATTACGAATCCGGCGGCTAGCAGAGCCATGCCGAGCCACGCGCTCCATGAGGAGATATCCGTTGGAATTCCGTTTAACGACGAAGCGTTGAAAGGCGTGAAAGGCCCGGTGACGGCCAGGCCGACAAACAGGAATCCGGCTCCGAATAGATTGAAGAAGAAGTATTTGAAGCCTTCGCGCAGGGCGATTTTGTCCCCTTCCTGGGAGATGGCCAGATACAGGGTCCACGAGCTCATTATTTCCCAGAACAGGAAGAAGCTTAAGAGATACTGGCTCGCGGACATGCCGATGAGACCGCCGCACATGCAGGTAAAGGCGCAGAAGAAACGCCATTGGCTGTGGCTATGGGACATATAGGCCACAGCGTAAGCCATATTCACCGCTCCGACCAGAGGCACGAGCAAGGCGAAAGAATAGGACAAGGTATCCAGATCGCGTCCAAAAATCGCCACGAGAGCGGCGGAGACCAGAAGGACTCCCACGCTCATCCAGCCAGCCATACGGGGCCGGCCGTAGAATATGGCGGGCAGTACGGCGCCGAATACCGGGAAGATAACATACACGGGCCAGTTTACGCTCATGGCCTCCATAATTCGCGCCGCGTTGTCCGGAATGGGGTAGCACATGGTCGCGGCTGGCAGTACCAACGGCATTAAAAGTTGCGGAGCGAGACCAAAAAGCAGACACAAAGCCGCGAGAATTACCATGGCCAGGCGCATAGCGAAGGGGGCTTCGTCGACTTTGGGCAAATGCGCGGGGCGTTGTTCCAGAATCAGCGTTTTAAGGATGCGGGTGTAATAGATCGCTCCCGCCAAAGCTCCGGCCAGCAGAAGGACGGCGATCCAGATGTGTCCGGCGCTTACAGAGGCCTGAATCATCAGGAATTTGCTGTAAAAGGCTCCAAATGGAGGCAATCCCATGATGCTTATGAGGCCTACCGCCATGCAGGACACCGTTACGGGCATATCGCGGCCCAATCCGGCGAGATCCTTCAGCTCCCGACTGCCGGCCCGCAGAATTAGTCCGCCTCCCGCCAGGAAGAGGAGGTCTTTCATTATGGCGTGGTTGATGACATGCCAGAGGGAACCGGCGGTCCCCAGCCATGTTCCCAAGGCAAGCACGAGCGCTACTTCGCCGATCTGACCCATGGTTGAATAAGCAAGCATCTTTTTGATATCCGTCTGCATGAGGGCCATGACTTCGCCGTAAATCAGGGTGGCGGCGCCCATAAGACAGAGCCAGACTCCGAACCAGCTTAATCCGAATACTCCCGGAATTTCGCTCTCCGCCGGACCCACGCCCACAAGGATAACGCTGATAATTCCGAAAACGCCCATCTTCGTAATGACGCCCGAAAGGGGGCCGGAAATGGACGACGGCGCGGCTGGATGGGCTTCGGGAAGCCAGGAGTGAAGCGGGACGAGACCCGCTTTGACGCCAAATCCGGCCAGGCAGAGAAGCAGGCTTGCCTTAAGCCAGAAGGGGAATTGTAGGGCCATCCCCGGCTCGACGGAGAAGATCCCGAGAGCCATCAATCCGGGGAGCATGAACAAGGCGCCGCCGGCGCACATTACATAATATTTAAGACCGGCCGAAAACGCTTTTGGCGTGCGTTCGAAAACGACCAGGAAATACGACGCGTAGGTCATCAATTCCCAGAAACTGAAGAGCGCGGCGACATTGGGCGTCGATACAATTCCGGCCAGCGAGCCGAATGTAAGCAACAGGAAGAACCAGTACCAGCCGCGTCGGTTCGAGGTAATATACCCAATGGAATACACGGCTACTACAAAACCGACGAGACTGACGATAAACAGGAAAAGATTCGAAAGCGGGCCGACGGGAGAGGCGCATACGGCGGCGAAAGCCGCGGCGAAGAAAGCCACGCCGCAGGCCGGGGCCCAGCGGAATTTAAGGAGGAAGCAGAGACCGGTGACAAAAGCGCCGATATAATAGACGTACCAGGACCACTGAACGGGCGCCGGGGGGATGGAGACACCAAGGGCCTCTCCGGCCAGATCGGTCAGCGGCGTCCGGAATACGCCCAGTCCGGCGACGATCAACGCGAACACCAGCGCGCGACCGCCCATGGACCGGAAGGAGCAGTTTTTTTCCTCCCCGCCAGTTTCTTCGCTGGATCTGGCAGGTTTTTCCAGACAGATTTTGCGAACCGCGTCAACGTAGAGCCAGATAAAGACGGTTCCGCATAAAGCCATGACCATCATACATAAAAAGCCGCCCTGGGACGAGGTTTCCAGGAGTCCGGTCACAAGGAAAGCCCTGCCCTCCGGAACCAGGAAGGGCGACCCTCCAACGGCGGCGAGCAATCCAAAGCCGAACATGGAGCAAGCCCAGGGAAATCTGGAGCCAAGGCCGATCATTCTCGAAACTGGCATTCCGCCAGAAAAAGGACCGTCTCCGCCAGCGAAACTGGCCGCCGTTTCCATACGTCTCAAGGCGAACCACGCGAGCAGACGGGCGCAGGTCTGAAAAATTATATATAGCCAAAGGCCAAGCATTCCGATGGAAGTCAGCGCGGCTATTCCAAGAAGGCATACCCCAAAATCATAGAGTCCGCCCCATAGAATCAGTCTCCTGGGATCGTCGCGCTGGATGACGGCCTGAAACGTCGCGTACAAAAGGACGCAAACGCCCAGCGTCAAAGGCAACCAGGGAAAACCGCTCGAATAGATTACTGTCATACGCGCCCCATCGAATAGAAGTTGGACTCCCTCGCCGGCGGCCGGATAAAACCGCGCCGGACAAGCGTCTTCCGCGCAAAAAAACACTAATTATTGATTTGTAGAATAATAGGCCAATATTTACAAGCGCCGGAAAAGATTTTTTTATTTGTGAAAAATAGTTTTACGAGAGGGAGGCATTAAAGCCAGGGAAAAGGGGCAAAAGCGCGCGGGAAATATCGCATTTGAGGAGCGATAAAGACGCTCTATCCCGAAAAGGGAGCTTCCGGCTCGCGCGGTTATTAACGGGGTAGGCTGACTCGGCGCGCGGATAAAATAGACATCGGTTAAAAACCCTGGGAAGATTCCTTGCCTGGCAAATCGGGTAATTTATCTTTTTTTGCCGCGGTCAGCGCCGGGGCCATGCCAAAACGCAACAGAAACATCCCCGCGAATTTATTATCTCGATAGACTTCGACACGGAAGATATTTCCCGCGCGATCGAGGGAATAGGAAGGTTTAAAGTTTTTCTTGACGAGCGGGGCGTCGCTTTCATCATTTTTGCCGGAATTCCAGCCAATGGCGTTTACCCGGTAGCCTGGGGCCTTTTTTACTATGACGGATTTTTTCGCGTCAACTATCTGGCCAAAGCGCGCGAGCCGTTCCTCGCCATCGACGACAAGCCGGAAGGAAACGGGCGCGTCGTCCCTCTCGCGCCAGTCCGGCTTAATCCG
>CAMWPE010000154.1 GCA_947176055.1 uncultured Desulfovibrio sp. | reverse complement strand
GTTCTCGCATATTGAATGCGTCACCGTAAGCGGGCCCGAAAAGGGCGGAACGAGTCGCGCGCTAGCGGATAAACTCCTGCCTTTTGGCTGGATAGTTCTCAAGCGCTGTTCTTTTGACGAATACCAAAAGAGCATCGAAGCCATTGACGCCATGTTCCTGGAAGAGAGCGAAAAAATGGCGGAGAGGGAAGCGAAAGAGAGGAAGGTCAGGGAAGAAAGGGAGGCGCGGGAGCGGGAAGCCGCGGAAGCGGCCAGAAAACGCGAGGAGGAGCTGGCGAAACTGTCGCCGGAAGAACGGGAGCTATGGGAACTCGTCCAGCCGGACGCGACGGAAAATATGGCGAGCGCCATTTACGCGAAACTGGAGCGATACGGCGACCTGAAAATAAAAGCCGCGGAAGCCCTGAAGGCTTACTGGATCAGGATTAATAAATGGGAGGGGAAGGAGCTGACCAAAAAGCAGAAAGAAAAGGTGAAAGTCGCGCGAATGATACTCGAGGGTCGGGAGTGATTTTGCTAATTTCGGTTAAAATCTGTAACAAACGAATAGGATTGATTAAATATAAATTGGGAAGCCAAACGCTCGCGGCGAGTTTATCTCTAATAAAATCAAGATGTTGTAAAGGATAAATTAATATATGCTATTCAGGGGAGCGGGGGAGAAGGAATCAGCCCCGCGCGACGGTCATTTTTAACGGTTCTTTTCGGTAGATAGGAGGTGTGGGATATAAGTAGACCTGATTTTTAAAGGGATTAAGACTCTCCCTCGAGACCCGTGTTATCATACATACCTGATATAAGTAGACCTGATTTTTAAAGGGATTAAGACACGGAAATTCGTCAATAATGAAAAGCAGCCGCCTGATATAAGTAGACCTGATTTTTAAAGGGATTAAGACCGGTACCACCACCGGCACCAGCTCCACCACTAAAGCATATAAGTAGACCTGATTTTTAAAGGGATTAAGACTTTGCGAAACCGTTGCAGAGAAGTCCAACATAAGTATATATAAGTAGACCTGATTTTTAAAGGGATTAAGACCCGTAAACCCCGCATATAGTAGTTTTCCCGTCGCTAAATATAAGTAGACCTGATTTTTAAAGGGATTAAGACTGGTTCCTTCTACCGTCAATCTTCACAATCTTACCAATATAAGTAGACCTGATTTTTAAAGGGATTAATTTGTATACAGCTTCGCGATCCAATTCCTTTTGATATAAATGGATTTGAATTTAAAGGTTTGTTGCTCGCATGCGCGACTCAATTTTTAAAATCCGCAACTTGCGCTTTGTTGAAACTTCTATCATGTGTCCCGAGCAATACGATGTTTACAATGAAAATAATCAGGCTATCGGTTATGTCCGTTTGCGCTTTGGCGAGTTGACCGCTCGGTTACAAGGCGAGGAAGAACCTATTTATCTGTTTGATTTCGAGGAAGAATATTTGGGCGAGTTTCCCACTGACGACGATTTCGAATTTCATATGGATAAAATCGGCGATGCCTTTATCGATGCGCTCAAAAGATGAAATCGCTCGCGGGCGAATTCCGGGCGACGTCGAATGACGATTTCATGGAGACGCGATGACGAATTTTACCGGCGCGCGCGGAATTTCGCTTTATAGCTCGCGTCCCTTTAATCCGGATTTGTCCCTGTGATAGTCTATATCAGCGAGCAGGGCGCGAAATTGCGAAGGGAGGGGGAGAGGCTGATCGTCGCCGGCAAGGACGGCGTCAAAATTCTCTTCGCCCACGAGCTGGAAAAGATTGTCCTTTTCGGCAACGTCCATATGACCGCGCAAGCCAGATCCCTGCTTTTGAAGCGCGGGATAGAGACGCTGTTTTTGAGTTCGGATGGAAGCTATCGCGGACAATTATGCGGTCATGAAGGGGAAAACGTTTTCCTGCGCAAAAAGCAATATGATCTTCTGAATGACGAGGGTTTTATCCTTCGGATGGCGCGAGCGATCGTCATGGCAAAACTGAATAATCAGGCGATAATCCTGAACCGTCTGCGCAGGGAAGATCATATAGACGGAGCGGAGCATGGGATCAACGAATTGCGGACGCTGATCAACGAGGCCCGCGAAGAGAAAACTGTCGATAGTTTGCGCGGGATTGAGGGATCCGGCGCGAATGCCTATTTTAAATATTTCGCCGGCGCTTTTCATTCGGATTGGGGCTTTGAGAAGCGCGTTCGTCGTCCGCCCACCGATCCGGTCAACGCCGTTCTTTCCCTTTTATACACATTGCTCGCGGATCGTTGCGCCGCGGCTTGCCGGATCGCGGGCCTCGATCCTTATCCGGCAAATCTCCACGCTCTGGAATACGGCAGGCAATCCCTGCCGCTGGATTTGGTCGAGGAGTTCCGCGCCTTTGTCGCCGACATGGAAACCGTAGCCTTATTCAATACCAGGCAATTAAAAAACGACGACTTTTCGCGAGACCAGGATGACGAAGATTCTACGGGCGCCGTAACCCTCCGCAAGGAGGCGCTGGGCAAAGTGTTGGGCGCTTTCGCGAAAAAACTCGCGACCGGATTCGCCCATCCGGAAACGGGCGAGATGATTACTTACGCGAAGGCGATAACGGAACAGGCGCGAATATACCGCGAAGCCGTCGAGGGCAAGATCGCGGTTTATACGCCCATAGTCTGGCATAAATGAGCCCGGATACCCTTGGACACGCGCGTTTTAATATTGTATAAAACAACCGATCAGGCTAAACGACGTAAGATCGCGGCCAAATTGAAGGATTATGGAATTGAAATAATTTCGGGGGTGTACGAATGCAGGATAAAGTTTCATATCCTGGAAAATTTAAAGAGCTTTTTCGAGTCTTTCGCATATGAAGACGGCGATTTTGTCCGGATTTATCATATTTCCGGCGAGCATGAGATCGCCGCGTGGGGAGAGCGCGGGGAAGAAAGAGCGGTAGGGGAATGGACGTTGATATAAAGATTGAAATAAAACGTTCTATTTTAATTGCGCGGCAATATCTTGCGAGAGACTATCAGTTTGAAAGCAAGGGCTCCCCACTCTCATCGGCAAGAAATTTTATCGCGTTCGCTGGTCCAAAGGGGGACTGCAAATCGGCTGTCAATTAATAAAGCGCTCTTTTATCACGTTAATTGAATATGCCAAAATAAATTATAAAAAGGATGAGGGGCATGATAGAAGAAAAGATACTTAATTCCGACGATTTTGTTCTGGTTTTGACAGCTGGCCTGACGCCGGCTCCCCTTATTATAAGTATTGGGGAATATAAGCCAAAATGGGTAATATTTATAGCGACTAAAGAAACGAATCCCAAAGTTACTGAAGTAGTGGAAAGCGAGAATGCGCGTCGGAGTATTAAAAGATATGAAACTATAATATTGTCTGATCCGGAACACTTTACTCAATGCGCGCTAGAAATTCGCCGTGAAATACCCAAAAAGTTAGAAGCTATGGATTTGCCAGAAAATATACTCTTACTGGCAGATATAACAGGCGGAACTAAGGCCATGATAGCCGCTTTCGCAACAATTATGACTGAATTTAATAGTCAATATGTATATGTTGGTGGTACAGAACGCAAGGATGGACGCGTGGTATCCGGGCACGAAAGAGTAATCCGCACTGAAAACCCATGGGATATATTAGGATGGAATGAAGCGAAAGCCTTGATAGATTTCTACAATTCGGGCCAATTGACAGCCGCCCAGAATAAAGCGGAATTACTTAAAGATAAACTGGAAGAGTATAAACAATTTTACGATGGCATTTCGATTGCGATCAGGGCTTTGCAAAAGTGGGATCTTTTCAACTACACCAAGGCGAAAGAGGATCTTAACTTGGCGCTGGACAGGAGATTATCCTCTTATAACAACAGTCATCGGAAAGATTTCCAGACTCTTTATAAAAATTTGAGCGCTGCTCGCGACGCTCTCATAGAGGTTGAGAAAGAAGCAAAATTGCTGAAAGGCGTATCGGAAAGCGCTCCGGCTGATTTTGGGAAAGCATATTTTAAAGATTTAATAGCCAACGCGCGGAGGCGAGCCGAGCGGGGCCGATACGACGACGCTGTAGCCCGCTTATACAGCGCCGTTGAAAAAGTCGCAAAAGTGGCTCTTGCCAAAAGAGGAATTGACAATAGCAAGATAACAAAAGAGCAATTAGCTAAATTTGACGAAAATTTGCGGACGAAGTACGCGAATGCCAGCGGAGATATAAAAATGGCTTTCGATGATTCTTTCGCGGCTCTTTCCGCTTTAGCTCCGGATGATCCTGTAAGTTTAGCATATACTGAACTTGAGCCTGAATTAAAGAAACTTATGTCCAGCAGGAACGATTCGCTTCTGGCGCACGGCTATATCCCAATAGACGAGAATACATATAAAGGCTTTCACGATTTAGTCATGCGATTTATGAATATAACCGAATGCGAATTGCCGGAATTTCCGAAAATGGAATTAAAAGCTATTCTCTTTAACTGAAATTTAAAAGAAATTCATTTTTTAAAAGGAGTCCCCATGCTCGGAGCCGTATGCGGCGATATCGCCGGGAGCCGTCACGAATTTCACCCTTTGCCAAAATCCGCTTCTCCTTGGGATTTTGAGCTTTTTACGGAGCGCAACCGCTATACCGATGACTCCGTCCTCACTTTCGCCATCGCCAAAGCCCTCATGACGCCGTACGCGAGCGACGAGGAGTTGAAGGAGAACATCGTCGATAATTTTCACGAATTCGCGAGGATGCATCCCAACGGAGGTTACGGCGGCCGCTTTTTCCGCTGGCTGGCCGAACAGCGGCGCGAGCCGTACAATTCCTTTGGCAACGGCTCGGCCATGCGGGTTTCGCCCGTAGGATGGATCGCCGACAGTCTCGAGGAAACGGAGCGACTTGCGAAACTGACCGCGGACGTGACCCATAATCACCCCGAAGGAGTAAAGGGCGCCTGTTCTGTCGCCGGCGCCATCTTCCTGGCCCGCAATGGCAAATCCAAAGAGGAAATAAAAGAGTATCTCAAGAGCAAATACGGCTATGATCTGGATCGAACGCTGGCCGAAATCCAGCCCGGGTATCGTTTCGACGAGACCTGCCAGGGCTCGGTGCCGGAAGCTCTCGTCGCTTTCCTGGAATCGGAGAATTACGAGGACGCGATCCGCAAGGCAATCTGGCTGGGCGGTGACGCGGACACGCAAGCGGCTATAGCGGGAAGTATTGCAGAAGCATTCTACGGTATACCCGACGATCTGCGCCGTCAGGTCGAAGAAAAGCTGCCTCCTGATTTGCGCGAAGTTTACGATAACTGGCAAAAGTTTATTAAGCGATAGCGCGAAGAAGATCGGGACGCTTTTTACGGGCGCCGCGAAAGATTCGCGAATTTACGGCTAATCAATATAAGAGAGCGAATTTATTGCTTAAGTTTATTTTTGATTCCAGATCTCTCGCGGTTACAAAACAGTTAGTAATTTCAAGCCCTTAACAAACCGTCTTTTAATTATGCTATAGCGGACAGGCGACGAGCCGGATCGCTCCCGCGCGACGGTTAATTTTTGCGGTTATTTTAGATAGATAGGAGGCGGAGAATTTAAATAGACCTGATTTATAAAGGGATTAAGACATATCAAACATCCGGTACCCTGACTGGCCGGCGGCTGATTTAAATAGACCTGATTTATAAAGGGATTAAGACTCCGTCAAAAGTTTTCAGCATGTTTATCGACATGATAAATTTAAATAGACCTGATTTATAAAGGGATTAAGACCCTCATCCGTCCGTACTCTGGAAGCGCGCTCTATATATTTAAATAGACCTGATTTATAAAGGGATTAAGACGCAACTACTCCTCGTTGAACTGCGCTTTCTGGATGAATTTAAATAGACCTGATTTATAAAGGGATTAAGACCAGCTTACCGCTAAATTTAAAATTAATATTAAAATATTTAAATAGACCTGATTTATAAATGTATTAAGACCCAATCAGTAT
>CAMWPE010000153.1 GCA_947176055.1 uncultured Desulfovibrio sp. | reverse complement strand
CCCTGCAACCCCCGCACCCCCCCGACCGCGCCGCTAATGACAAAGTCGGCAAACGCGTTGGCTAGCAGTACGGCATATAACTTGCATATTACGCGCTGATACCACACGATACGATTACTATTTGACCGGATAAATCTGGAGGGAAGAATACAATGATGCGTTCGCTTTATACTGGCGCTTCCGGCATGGTGGCCCAGCAACTTAATATTGACGTTATTTCCAACAATCTCGCCAACGTGAACACCACCGGCTTCAAGAAAAGCCGGGCGGAATTCGAGGATCTCATGTATCAGACCATGAAGATCGCCGGATCCGTCACCGACGGCGACAACAATCTGCCCGTGGGCATTCAGGTCGGCATGGGCGTCCGTCCCACCGCCGTGCACAAATTCTTCACCCAGGGCGATTTTCAGAATACCGGCAACGCCCTCGATATAGCCATCGAAGGGGACGGCTTTTTCCAGGTTGAAGTAAACGGCGATCTTATGTACACGCGCGCCGGCTCCTTCAAACTCAATCAGGATGGCACCGTGGTAACGGCCAACGGCTATATTCTCCAGCCTGAATTCGCCGTGCCCGCCGAGACCAAAAATATCTCCGTGTCCTCCACAGGCCATATAGCCGCGCTGGACGCCGAAGGACAGGAAATCGCCGGCGCCGACATACCGCTCTATACTTTTATTAACCCAGCCGGTCTGGACGCTCGCGGCCGCAATCTCTATACTCCGACCGAAGCTTCCGGCGACGCGCTGGAAGGCGAGCCCGGTCAGGACAATGTGGGCACCCTGGCCCAGGGATTCCTGGAAATGTCCAATGTGGAAGTCGTCGACGAAATGGTCAACATGATAGTCGGCCAAAGAGCTTACGAAGTTAATTCCAAGGCGATTCAAACTTCCGATTCCATGCTCGGCATAGCCGTGCAACTCAAACGCTCCTAGTCCGGATAAGGCGACCGCTTCCGGCGGTCTCCTTCTTATACTTAATCGACAAAAATTATCATTCGCGGTCGGCTTTTCCTGACGAGGGAAAAGAGGCCGCGAATTTTTGGATATGATATGGATTATCCGCGCGGTATTGTATTTTTATTGTTCTTTGTTTTCTTCGCCAATTGCGTTCCCGTTCTGGGCGCTCCCGCGGGAGAGGCCACGCGGGGAGCCGTCTGGCAGGATACGGAAAGAAACAATCGCCGTTCGCCTTCGCAGATCAAGAATCAGCTTTCTCCGCCCCGGGTAAGCGCACTGCCTCTGACCAATTCGGCCCAGGATGAGAGAGCGGCGAAAGCCAAAAATGTCATCGCCGCGAATCCCGAGCCTCTGACCCGGAGCGCCGACAATATGCTAAAGGAGGGCGATTGGCGTTTAAAGATCCTGCCCGCGGCCATAACGAACACCGATAATGTGCTTCTCGGCGATATCGCCGTTCCGATTGGGCTCGTTGACGACAATTTATGGGAAAATTTGCGCTTGAAAGAGCTTTGGCCGGCGCCGCCGGACGAAGGCAAACCCATGCAAATCAATCGCAACCGGTTATCCCAGGCCCTGCGTCAGGCGCTGGGACAGGAGTACGCCAATCGTTGCATTCTGCCTTCGTCCCTCGCGATTCAGCGAGGAGGGGTGGTCTTTCGCGAGGACGATTTGCGCGATTACGTTGTCAAAAGTTTGTCGCCGCAACTCGCCGCGATGCCCGGCGAAGCGGAACTTACAGATTTTAAATTGCCCGAGTACATTTTCCTGGCTCACAGTCGCCAACAGGTGCAACTTGAGCCAGGCAAACTCGCTCCCGGTCGGCTGGCATTCCGTTTCGCGGTGCAGGAAGCCGACGGCGCCGTTCTGAAACGCGTGGCTGGAACAGCGAAGCTCAATTTATGGATCACAGCTCCGGCCGCGGCCAGACCAATTAATAAAGGCGAAACCCTGAATCCGGAAGGCGTCACATTCATGCGAATGAGCGCGGCCCAAATGAAGGATGTTCCTTGGGACGGGCAAGGCGGCCCCTGGCAGGTCATTCGCTCCATCGGCAAGGGAGAGCCCATTCTCCAGAGCGATCTTGTCGGCAAAATGACCGTGCGTCGCGGCAATATCCTGACTCTTGTCTATTCGCGCGGCAACGTCCATATGACCATTCAAGCCGAAGCCCTTGCGGATGGCGAACCTGGCGCGACGATTCCGGTACGTAATTTGCAAACAAAGAAACAGGTATACGCCACGGTTAAAGACGGCAACACGGTAGTAATTTATTAGCTGATCTTCTAATCGGCCAATATGACAATCGAAAATAAGCGACGTTTTTTGGGAGAGCGGGAGAGAAAACGAATGAAAAACAGAATTTTGACACTGATTTTGGCTATGTCCTTTCTAATGTGCGCCGCGTGCGGCGGCGGCTCCAACCGCCGTCCGGCTTTGCAACCGCCGATGACGCCTCCGCAAGAGTATCGTCAGGAAGTGAATGGACCCAATAATCCTGGCTCCCTCTTCGCGGCCAGTCAGGAGGACACCCTGTTCGCGGATAGCCGCGCGAGACGCGTGGGCGATATAGTAGTAGTGAAAATGGTGGAAAACACCAAAGCCCAGAGCAAGGCCGAAACGACCGCTGACAAGGAGAACGGCAACAATTATTCCGTCAGCGCCATGTTCGGCAACAGCAAATACGGCTTTATTCCACTGGTGGGCGCAGGACCGCTGGCCAGCGTAGGCTCCCCGGCCCTGCAGACTCTTTCCAACAGCGATCTGGAAGCCACCGGCAAGACCAAGCGCGAAAACTATGTGACCACTTCCCTCGCGGCCAGGGTATTACGCGTGCTTCCCGGCGGATTATTGCAGATCGAAGGCGCCCGGCAGATACGCGTGAACGAGGAGACGGAATTTATGGTTGTGCGCGGCATGGTTCGCGCCAAGGATGTGGACGCGGACAATAGCGTGTACTCCACGCAAATAGCGGACGCGAGCATTGAATATTACGGCAAGGGCGTGCTCTCCGACAAGCAGAAGCCCGGCTGGTTTACCCGCCTGATGGACAATGTATGGCCCTTCTAATATGGCAAGATAAATAGCTCCGCGAGGAGCGCGAAAAGGCCGGCGCGAGCCGGCCTTTATTATTTTTAGCCAGCGCGCGGAAGCTGGGTAAAAGTCCGGCGGAATAGCGCGGGGATTAGGTCAGATAAAGGCCAAGATGCTTGTACGCCAGTCCGGTAGCCATCCTGCCCCTGGGCGTGCGTTTTAAAAATCCTCGCTGGATGAGAAATGGCTCGTAGATATCCTCGATGGTCCGCGTTTCCTCGGCGCAGGCGGCGGCCAGTGTTTTAATACCTACCGGACCGCCGTTATAATGACGGATAATGACCTCCAGGATCTTGCGATCCATTTGATCCAGGCCTTGTTCGTCCACGTCCAGTTTCGCGAGGGCTTGAGAAGCTTCGGCGGCTCCTATCGACTCGCGACCGTTGACTTGCGCGAAGTCTCGCACGCGGCGCAACAGGCGATTGGCTATGCGCGGGGTGCCGCGGGCGCGTCTGCCTATTTCCATGGCTCCATCGTCCGCGATATCGATTCCCAGGATGCGCGCGGAGCGTTTTATGATTCTGGAGAGATCGACGGGGTTATAATATTCCAGCTTCGCGAGGATGCCAAAGCGGTCGCGCATTGGCGAAGAAATAAGACCGAGTCGCGTAGTCGCGCCCGCGAGCGTGAAGGGCTCGAGGTCTAGCTTCACGGTGCGGGCCGCGGGACCCTGGCCTATTACAAGATCGAGTTTGAAATCTTCGAGCGCGGGATAGAGGACTTCTTCCACCTGCACGGGCATGCGGTGAATTTCGTCGACAAAAAGTATATCGCGGGGAGCGAGGCTGGTCAGGATAGCGGCGAGATCGCCGCTGCGTTCGAGAACGGGTCCGGAAGTGCAAACGAGATTTACGCCAAGCTCCGAAGCCATGATTTGAGCCAGAGTAGTTTTTCCCAGTCCGGGATTGCCGTAGAAGAGCGTATGATCCAGCGGCCGGTCGCGATCCCTGGCGGCGTCGATAAACACGCGCAAATTGGCGCGGAGATCGTCCTGACCGACGAATTCTTCCAGGCTGCGCGGCCTGATATTTTCTTCGGCTGGGCGAGGGACTGGTTTTTCCATTAACCGCGCCTTTTAGCGAGTTTCTTTAACGTTTGCCTGATTACGGATCCTACGTCGGCGTCCGCCTCACCCGCGATTATTTCCCGGACCAGATCTGCGCATTCCGATTCTTCGTAGCCCAGATTGGCGAGGGCGGCCAGGGCGTCGCTCAAGACTGTTCCAGGAACAGGGACAGCGACGACCGTCGGGCCAAGGGGACTTTTCTCCAGTTTATAACTCAATTCCAGGAGAATATGCCGCGCCGTTTTAAGACCAATTCCGGAAACCCGCGACAACGCCTTCTCGTCCGCCGCGTTGACGATGGCTTGCAACTCCGCCGGCCGGTAAAGGGACAAGATGGAGAGCGCGGAGCGGGGCCCGACTTTCGAGATAGAGATCAATACGCCGAACAAATTCCTCTCTTCCCAGGTCGCGAAACCGAAGAGTTCGCGCGCGTCTTCGCGAACAATCATCCATGTATAAAACGCGACCGCGGAGCCTTTAGCGGGTAATTCGTTAAAAGTATGGGCGGGGAGGAATATTTCGTACCCTTCGCCGCCCGCGGTTGAAACCAGGCAGGAATTCTCTCCGGTTTCCATAAGGTCGCCGGCGACGCGAGCGATCATACCGGACGCCTTTCGATACGGAATGAACGGAGAGTAACGACGATTAACCGGATCCGGTCTTCGAGCTTAATCATTTACGCCGCGCTCGTAGCCGGGCAATACGACTGTGGCGAAATCTTCCTTGCCGGACCCTTTTGGACACCTGGATATTAAATTGCATACTTCGCAACCGCCCTTGAATGGATAGTGAGTGATTACGGCGTAGCGGCGATCCCGGGGCGTTCCATCCTCGCGACAGGGCAGACCGGCGCCGTCAAGCGCCTGAAGGAAGCGGAGATCGGGCGCGGGCGCGGGCGCGCAATTTCCCTGGGCGACCTGGGGTATTAGTTCCTGTATTGCGCTCATGGACAGATACTGGGCTAGAGCGTTGAGGAGGTACCCCAGACTGGGCGCGGTTTGCCAAGCTTCGTCGACGGCTGTTTCGATTTCTTCCGGCAACCAGACGGCGAGCCAGGAGGCCCCGTCGTTTTCGATTTTTTTTGCCGTCAAAAGTTTTGACCAGTTTTCCCAGAGTTCAAGAAGCTTTTCCAGGGCCTGGTTATCGATCCGGTTTTCGCGGCTGTGATTCATGAACTCTTCCAAATCGAAATAAGGCTCGATGGAGAGCGTCGTCGTCGCGCTCATATCAACTCCGGTTGTTTGACGATCATTCGTTATATTGTAAACAGCCATACGGAACCGTCAAGAGCGGCGACGCGCGCGGGTTTGGCGTCCAGTCGCGCTGTCGCGCGACATATAATTTGTGTCCATTAACCCTTCATGATAAAAAGAATGCGTCCGCTGCCGGCAATAGCGAATAAATATCGGCGCGGCGAAATCGCGCGAAAATCAGACGGCGATTCCCGCGCGAAGCGTCGGCCTTCGCGGCCGCTCGTTATTTGTGCTTTCGCAAACTCGACGCGAGCCAGCTACGGCGGACCGGATAGAGAGACAATCGAGGCGCGCCGCGACCGGAAACTGTCCCGGTTCGCGCTCGTCCCGGGAAAAAGCGCGCGGACGCGCGTAAAAATTTGTTATCCGTCATTAATGCCGGAGACGGGAGCGATGCCAGAGAAAAGTTTTCACATCATTACTTTCGGGTGCCAGATGAACGCGCGGGATTCCCAATGGCTCTCCGCGATACTTAAAAAACGCGGGTTCAGGGAAACGGCGGCCGAAGACGCGGATTTTATATTGCTCAATACCTGTTCGGTGCGCGAAAAACCGCAAAAGAAAATCGAGTCCAGTTTGCGGCGTATCGAAGCGCTTCCAGCCCGCGACAGGATCATCGGCGTTATGGGTTGCGTAGCGAAACAGGAGGGCGAAAAACTTTTAAATTTAAACGGCGCGATACGTCTTGTGGCCGGAGGGGACAATATAACGG
>CAMWPE010000152.1 GCA_947176055.1 uncultured Desulfovibrio sp. | reverse complement strand
CTCTGCTGCGCCCGCCACCGGCCTCGCCGCGCCCGGCCGGGGAGCGCCGCCGGACGCCTCTTCCCCTGCTTTCTTTAATTTGACACGCCGCTGGCTTTCCGGCGTCGTTTCCATGGGTTCTTTGCTGTCGCTCATGACGGCTCCTTGGGCAAACGGCTATCTATCCGCTTATTTTTGAAATGTTGCTCATTTCCAGTAAAAAACTACATTTTGCGCTTGCCCTACGTCAAGCGCAAGTTCAATTTTTCTTTGGCCGTCGTTTAAATTTCCCGTCATATCCGCCTCGTTGACCGGATCCAGGGCGCGACTCGCTCTCCGGGGCAGATCCATGGAAATTTTCGCGGGCGTTCGAGCCAGATTAAGGAGCGACAACCAACAACCGCCGTCGGGCAAATCGTTAAAAACCGCCAAAGTTCCCGGAGACGGGCGGCTTATCCCGGAGACAGTCGCAAGAGGCAAGCCATACCGGCGCCTGGCGCGCGTCAAGTCCTTGATCAGCCCGGCGTCCGAAGCCTCCGGCGCTTCCATCGGGTCCATATTAATAAAAACAAGGCCCGGCAGGCTTAAAGCCCACGCAAGGAAGAGCCTATCGAAATCCTGGCCGTCGGCTTTCGCGCCGGATACGGGAGAGGGTTCGCCCGGGACGAGCCGATTGGCCGCTGGCTCGTCCGCGCCGGCCTTGGGAAGATGATTTAAAAGAGCTTGCGGGATGTCCGCGACGGCGTTCATGCCATGGGCCAGGCGGTGGAAAGGCAGACCGTTTTTTAGCCAGAACCCGTATAATGCGGCGAGAAGCGCGGAATCCTGATTGGCCAGTCCCCGGGCCAGGGCGAGGGGAGTAAGATCGTCGACGCAGAAATCGCAGGATCCGGATAGGATTCGCAGAACGGCGACCGGCGGAAGGGAATCGGCTTGCGCCGCCCAGCCGCCGTATTGGCGTATCTGCCTGGCCAGGGCTTCGACGGCCTCGATTCCCGGTTCAAAAGAAGTCGCGTCTTCCACGACCCGCGAAGTTTCCGGCTCCAGTCCCATCCACGCGCCGGCCCGGATACCCAGCAAAGTCTGCCCATCTAGACCGGTTTGCCTTATGATGGCCGCGGACATGATTTGTCGCGCCGCTCCGGAGGGATCCTGCCAGAGCAGGACGGGAGACGCGGGAGTTTTTTCAAAACGGTAGAGCCAGCGTCTGGGCTGGCCATCGAGTCCTGTAACCGGGCCAATGGCGGCCCAGCCCGCGTCGGCCCAGTCTAATTCGTCGCGACGGATTTTTTCCGGCAGAAGTCCGGCGTCGGCCAGGGATTTAGCTTCTTCGGAGGTAAGGATTGTCGCGTCCCATTCTCCCTTTCCCGGCAAAGGCGCGTCCCGATTCGTCGGCAAAGGCAGCATGGCGTAGAGTCCTTGATGGCCTCCAGCGTTTCTGGCCTGCAAAATAAAATCGGGGCCCCGCCCAGTGGCCGCCGGGGGTAGATCCGAGCCTGTTTCGAGGCCCGCGTCCTCCGCGGCGTCCAGCAGACGCCCAAACTCTTCGGGGGAGCCAAAAGCCGGAGACGGCTCGAGCGACGCGCCCGCGGAGCCTTTTTCCGTCTCCCTGGATATCCACGCGTCCAGATTCTCGCCCAGTTGGCCAAAAAAAACGCCCTTGAGGTCGGCTACCGCTATTTTCTTCAGCCTGAATGCCGCGCGTTTGTAAAAGTCGTCCCTGTCGGGAAACAGCAACGCCCATTCGGGAGCGGCGGCGAGCAGAACGGCGGATCTCTCTCCGGAGCCGGCGTTTAGCCACACCCGTCCGGACTGCGTTACCTGATTTATGTATTCCGGCGCGCGGAAGAGCATGGATTGTTTTTCCAGCCAGCGAAGATACGACGCCTGCGGTCGCGGCGTGGCGGGAGCGGAACGGCGCGCGCAACCTGTAAGCTGAGGGAATAGGAGGAAGATAAACAGGATCCCGCTAATTATCTCCTTTAGCCGCTCCATGGGATCCCTCTTCCTCCTCCTTGGCCAGATTCCATAATTCGTCCTGCTCATCGAGGGACAATTCCGACAGGATCGCGCCTCTGGCCGCGGCCAGCTCCTCCATTTTCGCGTAACGGGAGAGAAAACGCCGGGCGGCGAAATCCAGAGCTTCGTTGGCTTTTATTCCCTTTCGTCTGCCCAGTTCCGTAAGACTGAAAAGCATATCTCCCAGCTCATGCGCGGTCGCTTCCTTGTTTTCGCTCCTCATGGCGTCCAGAAGCTCGAGCCATTCGCTTTCGACCTGCCGCTCGACTTCCTCGTCGTCGGGCCAGGTAAAGCCCGCCCGCGCGGCCTTGGAATGGATGCGATAAGCCTTTACAAGGGGCGGGAGACTCGACGGCAGGCTGGCGAACAGACCCGAAGGCTTGCCGGAACCGTCCTTTTCCTCTTTTTTAATTTTTTCCCAGGTCTTTAAAAATTCCGCGGTATTTTCGAATCTGGCGTCCCCGAACACATGCGGATGTCTTCGGATCATTTTGGCCCGGTTATGCTCCAGAGCGTCCCCAAGGGAAAAGACGCCTCTTTTTTCGTAATAATTGGCCAGAAAAAGCAAAATAAAAAAGACGTCGCCCAACTCCTCGCAGATTTCGGCGGGATCATTGGAGCGAATCGCGGCGACAAGCTCGTGCCCTTCCTCGATGATATAGTCGGCCATGCTCAACGGCGTCTGTTCCCTATCCCAGGGGCAACCGTCCGGCGCGGTAAGCCTGTCGATAACAGCCAGCAGATCCCGGAATTTATCCGTCATATCCTTTCTAGGCTCCCAGGCTTCCGCCCAGATCCTGGGGGAGCCAGTCTTTTAATTGGTCAATGAGCGTTGAAAAATAGGGAACGACGCGGGAATCTCTCAAGAATTCGGCGTCGGGCATGATTTTTTGGAGAGCTATGACGATAAGGGCCCAAAGCAGGGCTCCTTTTGTCAGGCCAAGGAGGAAACCCCCGAGCTTGTCCAGCCAGCCGATAAAAGAAAAAGCCGCGATTTTTTTTAAGATTCTGGCCAGTATGCCAACCGCGATCATTACCGCGATAAAGAGGAGAACCGACGCGGCCAGAGGTCTCAAGCCCGGATCCGAAATGAAAGACAGATACGGCGCGAGATCCGCGTTCCAGACTTTCGCGGCCCAGAACGCGGCGAAGATTGCGACTATGCCCGCGATTTCCTCGATAAAGCCATTCCGGACGCCGCGAATGGCGAAAAAGGCCAGAGTCAGGAGTATCGCGAGGTCAAAAATATCATTTCCCATTTCCCCTCCTTCGCGGCGATTCTAGTCCATAACGCCATCGACTTCAATCCGCGCCTTTTGACTTGCGCGGACGCGAAGGTTATTAACGCTTATGCAACTTTCGCCGCTTTTTTTCGCGGACTGGGCGTCGCGTTTGCTCGCGTTGCTGGTCAACGCCGAAGCCGCGTTGCCGGTAATTCTCGTTCTGGGGCTCGTCGCCGGGCGCAGGGGCAACGCGGGCTTTATTCTCGCCGCCACTTCCCGTCTGGCTCGCTTTGTTTTAGCTCTGGCCATCGTTCCGCCGCTCTGGTATTTTCTGGATTACTGGAATCAGATCGCGCCTTTTCCAGTCTCCGGCGGAGGCGCGCTCGGTCCCCTTTTCATTCGCGCCGGTTACGGCTGGCTTTTCGCTATTCTGGCTTCCTCCTGCGCGCTTTTTTGCGTCTGGCTCGCGGCGTCAGCCCTTACCGCGGCGACCGCCGATCTTCCCCTGGACGACGACAGATACGAGTTGTCGCGTCTTAAAACGCCGGTTTTCCTGTTTCTTTTGGCCGCGACTCTATATTTTCTATCTTTCTGGCTAATCAACTGGCCATTCGCGGGATTACCCCCGGAATTGAGCATGGAAAGGGCTGTCGCGGCCGTGGGCAAGAACGCCGCGCGCCGTTATTTCATGTCCTTTTCGGCGGCGGGCGCGACGGGGCTGGCCCTGGCGGCGGTTTTCCCTGTAGGCCCCCCCGCTCTTCGACGGCTCGCCATGCGCTGGCTTGCTTTCTGGGCCGCCGCCGGTTATCTGCCCCGGCTCCTGACCATATTGGGCTTGACTATCGGCGTAGCCGTCGGAAATCGCGCGCCGAATTATGATCTGTTATTCCATGTTCTCGATGCCGGCTCGCTTCTCTGCGCCTTGCTCTGTTGGACGCTTATTTTAATTGGCAAGAAAACTTCGCCGCTTATCGTCGCCGCGGGCTGGTTTTTTCTCGCCGCGCACGCTAGCGCCCCTTGTCTGCGTCGCGTCCTGGCTCCCCTTTTATAACATTGTTCGCCCCGCGCGGGCGGCGGAGTCTGCCGTATGCTCAATTGGAAAAATATCCCGCCTTTTATCGCGATTTGCGTCCTCGCGCTTTTTGCTACGACCGGCGACGCCGCCGAAATGGCCCGCGAGTTTTCGCGGTTTTCCGTCGAGTTGCCCGCGGGCTGGGACGGCGAGGAAAAAACCGGTTTCGTGAGCGATAATCCGGACGAATACCTTTTAACCCTGGGCAAGACCGACGCGGGCGGAGACGAGATCCTGGCGCAAATCAGCGTGTATATTCTGCCCAATGTCAACGCCGTGTCCGCCGCGGACGCCGCCAGACGTCTCGCCGAAGCCCAGGGCGGGAGCGACGAGCCGCGCCGGGAGGGAGTATTGTGGACCTTTACAGGCGAGCCAAGGACGAAGATTATCAAAGGCCGGGCCGTCACCTACGCGAACGCGACTCCCGAAAAAATGTTGATCATCATAGCGCAGGATCCTAAAAATCTCGGCGCCGCCGAAATTCTCGCCAGTCTGCGGGGGCTGGATCAGGAATCCGCCGCGCTTCTGGGCAGATAAAGGAGACCGCCATGCGAAAAACGCTTTTGCCATTTCTGGCTTTCTGTCTCTTCATTCAGGGATGCGCCTGGGGCGTCATTCAGGACCAAAGGCTAATGGACACCATGGCTTCGGACAAGGCCATGGCCGCGAGCATCAAGACGGATCTCCTTAAAGATCGCTTTACGGACGCCTTTTCCATCTCCGTCTATTGCTTTTACGATCATGTCTTCCTGGTGGGCGAAGTTCCGCCGGACGCAAGGGCAAAAGCCATCGAAATAGCGAAATCGTATAAACCGCTTTCCGTAACGCCGCACTGGTTTAACAAAACGACCAACGAGCGCGGCGATTTTATGCTCGCGACGGATTTGCGCGCGGCCCTCATAGGAGCGAAGGGACTTTCATCGACTCGCATTGACACGGAAGTCAATTCCGGTCGCGTTGTCCTGCTGGGAGTGGTCAAAGACGAACAGGAAAAACGGATAGCCATCGATGTCGCGAGAAAAGTGAAGGGCGTGGTTTCCGTTACCAGCTATCTCATGCTTCCGCAAAGACCGGGAGCGCCCATTTCCCGGATCTGAACAAACGCCGGCGCGCGGAGAGCCAGTTCCGAAATCGGTCGCGTTTCGCTTCTATGGGGAGAAAACGTTAGCGGGAACCGCGCGTTTTTTTTCTCAACACGACGCCGCCCATTCCCTCAAGCCACGGATGCTCGACAGGAGTTTGCCAAGAGCGCGTTTGCTCCATTTCGGGATGTTTTTTTAAAAATCTGGCCGCGAGCTCTTCGTTTTCCGCGGGATTGCGGGAGCAGGTTATATACGCCAGCTCCTTTCCGGGCTGGAGCAAGGAGGCGCAGGATTCGAGAATCCCGAGCTGGAGCCGGGCAAAGGCGGCTATATCCGGCTTCTTAAGACGCAAATCCGGTCGTCTGGCCAGAACGCC
Source organism: uncultured Desulfovibrio sp. (assembly GCA_947176055.1). Taxonomy (GTDB): domain Bacteria; phylum Desulfobacterota; class Desulfovibrionia; order Desulfovibrionales; family Desulfovibrionaceae; genus Desulfovibrio. Next base: position 350 of record CAMWPE010000152.1, on the reverse strand, counting down.
GGAGCCGGAGCAGGGAACGTCGGCCAGAATATTCCCGCGCCAGACGGTCAGAGGCGGGGCGAGGGCCGAAGCGCGAACCAGTCCTGGCGCCGCGATTTTCAAGCGTCGGCATTCGGCCAGCATCGCGCGCGGGCGCGAAGGCGAGGGATCGCTGGCCAGGGTTACGGGAACGCCCGCGTCAAGCAAAGCCAAAGTTTTTCCGCCCGCGCCAGCGCAACAATCCCAGACCGGTTCCCGCCAGTCGCGCAGGCCCAATTCCCGGATCGCCATCTGCGAGCCCGCGGCCGGAAAAGAAAAAACCCCCTCCCCGAAGAGGCTTCCCGGCCCTCTTTCCAGCAACGGCGCCGGCG
>CAMWPE010000151.1 GCA_947176055.1 uncultured Desulfovibrio sp. | reverse complement strand
CTCCGATGCCCAGACCGCCGCGGCCCCGCCTGTCCTCAACGTTAGAACTGCCATCGCGATTCTGCCAACGCATATTTCCTCCCCTCTCGCGCGCGATTCTAACCGTCGCTCCGCTCTCTTGCAAGAAAAACCAGAGCCGGCGCCCTCGCTATTATTCTTGAATTTTACTTCTTCTGACAGTAAATACAAAAAGCATGGACACACCGCTGACAGAAACGCCAGTTCGCGGACGCAAAGGACGCCCGCGAAAATTTGAGCGCGAAAAGGCCTTGCGAAAAGCGCTCGAAGTATTTTGGGAAATGGGCTACGAACCCGCCTCCGTATCCCGGCTCTGCGAGGCGATGGGCGTAAATCCGCCTAGTCTCTACGCGACTTTTGGCAATAAATCCTCGCTCTTTCTCGAGGCATTGCGTTTTTACGAAAAAACGTATTGGCAAAGCCCTGCTAATAAATTGATGAGCGAGCCGGATATCCGCCGGGCAATCGCCGCGTATTTCGACGAAGCCGCGGAAATTATCCTATCTCCAGACAATCCCTGCGGTTGCATGGTCGTCACCGCCGCCGTCAATATCTCGGATTCCGAAACGGAAATTATCCGGCGCGTTCGCGAAATTCGCGAAGATACCAGAAAAATGTTCGCCGAACGATTGCGCGCCGCTATAAAAGTCGGACAACTCCCCCCTGGAACCGACGCGCCGGCGCTCGCCGGCGCCTTCAACGCCCTGCTCGAAGGACTGTCCCTTCAAGCTAAATCCGGCCTTTTCCAATCCGAACTCAAGGCCATGGCGGCTTGCGCCGTCCGCATGCTTCCCGAATCGCCTCGCGGTTAAAAATCTTGACAATTATTTAACAAACGCTATTTAATTATTCCGCGCTCCTCCGGAATAGTTCCGGCTGGATCGTCCGGCGCGGAAAACTTTTTTGGGGTTGAAATGCGTTTTACGGAACCCGCCATGCGTCCCCCCCAGGAAGCGCGGTCGCTTTTGTTGCCCGCTACTCAAGGATGCACTTATAATAAATGTAATTTTTGCTACATATCCCGGGGCTACACATTCATGTCAATGAGGCCGGATGAATTTGAAGCCCAAGCCGCGGCTTATAAGCCGTATTTTCCGTCGACTACCCGCGTTTACCTGACCGGTTCCAATCCGTTCGCTCTCTCTACCCGGAAGCTCAAGGAGTATATCGCGATTTTGAGAAAGTATTATCCCGATTTCGGGCGCGTCAGCCTGCAGGCGCGCATCGACGATATCGCGAGAAAAACCGACGAAGAATTGCGGGAGCTGAAGGAACTTGGTCTTTCCCATCTCTATATAGGGACGGAAAACGGCGACGAGGAAGTTTTAAAGTTGATGAATAAAGGCCATACGGCCAGCGATACTGTGACGCAATTGCGAAGACTGGACGAAACGGGATACGGTTACACCTGTTTTTATGTGTTGGGCCTGGGCGGCAAGGGAAATGGAATCCGGAGCGCGCTCAATACCGCGGCCATGTTTAACAGCGTCAATCCGGAGAGAATCACCACGACTGGGATGACCTTGTTCGAGGCGTCTCCGGTCGCGGACATGGCGAGGAAAGGAGAATTTGTCGAAGCTTCCGAAAGAGAAAAAATCGAAGAATTGCGGGCTTTCCTGAACGCGCTGAAAATCGACGTATTTTACGACGGCGTTCATTATCTGAACCCGCTCAACTATCGTTTCCGGAATTCCGACGCGTCCGCGAAAACACGGGTTCTTACAGACATCGACGACATCCTTGCCTCGCATACGGACGCCGAACTTGAATTGATGGTTAACCGGAGACAAATGACCAGTTTGTAAACCATAAAAAGGGAGAGCATGATGGCGAAGAAAATTGTCATTTTAAACGGCAGTCCCCGACCCAGGGGAAACACCGCCTTGCTTTGCGACGCTTTCGCCGACGGCGCCAAAAACGCGGGCCATGACGTCCGGATTTTCAATCTGGAAAAGATGAAGATCGGCGGTTGCGTTGGCTGTATGAAAGGCGGGAAAGATTTCAAGAGTCCCTGCGTCATTAAAGACGATATGGATCAGATTTATCCGGCTTACGAAGAAGCGGACATTGTCGTTCTCGCCTCTCCCATGTACTACTGGTCCATTTCAGGTCAGTTAAAGACGGCTTTCGATAGACTCTTCGCCGTCGCGGAGTGCTATCCGGACTACGCGAATCCGGCAAAAAACTGCGTTCTGATCATGGCCGCGGAAGGGGATTCTCCCGAAAACTGGAAGCCGGCCCTCGATTATTACCATTCCTTGGTGGGATTTTTGAAGTGGACAAACCTTGGCGAAATACTCGCCGGCGGCGTCCTCGACGCCGGAGCCGTCGCGTCCTCGCCGGGAATCGAAGCCGCCCGGAAACTGGGCCAATCCCTATAAACCGGCGAAAGGGACGAGCGATGAATTTTATTGATCCAGCGGAATACGACGCTATCATGAAGGTTATCCGGATCTATATCGACGACGGAGGAGTCGCCGGCGATTCCGGAAAGGTGAAAAAAGCGTTCACGAAAAAGCCGTAATGAACGGACTCGGCAAAGACGGTTACGTTCTTGGGCCTATTCAGAATTTATACGATCTGTATGATAATATCGGAGGCGATCCCAACGTCAAATGCCACGCGGATATCCTGGATATAGCGGGATCCACAGCGGTAGCGCATGTTGCCATCAAAAATTGGCATGGCATGGATTTTGTCGATTTTCTGGAGCTCATAAAGGAAAACGGGCAATGGAAAATCATTGCCAAGACTTATCAGCAATTTTGATTTATCGCTTCGCGCCGCCGCGCGTATCCCCAATCGGAGGAACAGAATCAAGTCAAGTTTTTAATATAAAAGAGCCGCGTACTCCCGTCCTCTATATGCCGGGAACGCCAAAAATAGATATTGAGGCCGGAATTTTCCCGGCCTTTTCGCATCCCGGAACTCCCGCTGGCTCCGCTTCGGACTCCCGTCATTCCTTTTGACAAATCCGTTGCCTGCGCTATTCTTGAAAAATAACATCAGGTCGCGCCTGGCAAGCTTTGACGACGCGAGGAATATTCCCATGTCCATGACAGACTGGCTAAAAAAAATCTTTGTTCCGGCCGAAGAGGACGAGTTCGCCGAGCGTCCCGTGATCTGGACCGAGCATTTAAGAATCGTGCTCGCCCTGCTTTTTGTCTTCCTCTCGGCCTGCTTTATGTGGTGGATACTGGCGTGAAGGATTATTGGGAATTAAAAGTCCGCGACGAATTTTCCGCGGCTCACGCTCTGCGCCATTATCAGGGCAAATGCGAAAGAACTCACGGACATAATTTTAGCGTCGAAGTTTGCGTCGGAGGTTGCGAGCTGGATCCGGCAACGCATATCCTTCTCGATTTCAAGACGCTCAAAGATTCCTTGAAACAGGCGCTGGCAACCCTTGATCACGCTTTTCTGAACGAGCTTGAGATCTTCGGAGAAATAAATCCCAGTTCGGAAAATATAGCGCGCGCGATCTGGCGAAATCTGGCGGAAATTCTGGCGTCCTCGCCGGATCTCCGCGCGTCTAAAGTCGCGCTCAAATATGTCGAAGTTTCGGAAAAATCCTCCCAGAGCGCCGTTTACAGACCGTTTGACGGCGATTAAAAAAGACGCTTCGCCGGAAGACGAAGCGCAAAAAATATCGTGATCGATTATCGCGCGATCGGGGGTAAATTTTTTACAATATCCTCCGTCGCGGGGGGCGTTTATACCCGTAATTGAATACCTGACAACTGACCGCTCAAGCCGCTTATCTTCCCTGCTATGTCACGGGTTTTAGCGGACGACGCGAATTGGGCGGCCAGGCGCCGCAACTCGTCCTGGGCGGCGTCAAATTGTCTTGTCATATTGCCCGACTGATCATACAGGCCGTCGTCCGGACTCGAGTTCATGAAACCGTTGTCGTCGCTATTCAAAAGAGCCATCGCCTCGGGAGAAAGATTGACGCTGTCGCCCCAGGGTTGCGCGGAAGGCCGCGAGCGGGGCTCGCTCTTCGCGATTTTTCCGGCAAGTCCCAGACCCTGCTTTCCCGAAGTCCCAGCTTCCGTGTATGCTTTTAGTATACGCATTTTTTCCTCCTGGTAACAACTATCCGCGGGAAGGCAGAGTGGTCATTGCCAATTTAGACTTATCGCGCCCAGGCGCGGGTTCATTTTCGCGTCGCTAGCAAAGGAATCCTGATTAATGCTATAATATTAATGCTATAATGTGTCTCTCGCGTCTCCGCTGTCCGTTTCATAAGAGCGCGGAGCAAGGTTGAGAGCCCGTTCGAGTTCAGAAAGACGGAGATCGAGATCCCTGATTGCGTCCGCGACGCCCAGTTCGTCCGGCGCGACCGGAAAAGTTCCGGAAAACGTCGCTTCCATGATTTCGCCGTCCGACCAAAAATTCTTTTCCATGATAATTATTCGCTTTTTGCCAAGATTATATTTATTTAAACGATGTTCGCATATAAATATGCAATATACGCGCCAAAATAGATTTCACGCCTTAATCCCGAACGCCCTTTGTTCGCGCCGTCAAAATTGACATAAGAAAGCGCCGGTTTTAACTTTGTTGCGCGCAAGTCGCGTCGACCCGACGTTCCGTCAATTTCCCAGTGTCAGGAGTAAAAATGTTTCGCGAACTTTATATTATCTTTTTCCTGATCGCCCTGATCGCCGGTTGCGAGGATAAGGGAGAAAAGACCTCCGCGGCCGCTCCGGTAAGGGTCGCGGCGGTTGAAAAAACAAGCTTGAACAGAGGCGTCCGCGCGGTGGGAAATGTCGCCGCTTCAGCTTCCGTGGCTATAGCGCCGCGCGTGACGGGCGAGATAGTGGAAATAAAGTTCAAGGAAGGCCAGGAAGTGCGCGAGGGACAGCCTCTTGTAATAATTGATCCAAGACCTTACGAAGCGGATCTGCGCGAAAAGAAGGCTTTGCTCGCCAAATCCGAAGCGCAGCTGACCAAAGCTCTGGATGACCGGCGCAGATACGGCAAGCTCGTAAATAACGGTTATGTGAGTCGCGAAGCGTTCGAACAAACGGCGACCGACGCGGCCGCGCTTCGGGCCACTGTCCAGTCGGATCGCGCGGCGGCGGACAGGGCGGAGCTCGATCTGGAATATTGCACAGTTCGCGCTCCCATATCAGGCCGGATAGGCTCCCTCTCCTTGCATAAGGGCAATATGGTCAAAAATACCGATACCGGTCCTATCGCCCATATCGATACCATTTCGCCCTGCTATGTAAATTTTTCCCTTCCCGAAGCGAACCTCTCCGCCATCTTGCGGGATATGAAACGCGGCGCCATTCCCATAACCGCGACTCCGGCCGGCGGCGCGCCGGAGAGCGGCTTTCTCACCCTTATCGACAATAATGTGGACACTCGCACAGGCACCATCAAATTGCGCGGCGTTTTTCAAAACGAAGACCGCAACCTCTGGCCGGGTCAATTTGTGGAAATAGCTCTTCCCGTCGGCGAAACGCGGGACGCGCTGATGGTTCCCACCGAAGCCGTGCAACCGGGTCGCGAGGGGAAATATATCTATATTGTCACTCCTGAAAACAAGGCTAGTTTCCGGAACGCGCGGGTTCTGTTCGAACAGGGCGGCAAGACGGCCATCGAAGGCGATATAAAAGAGGGCGATATGGCGGTGATCGACGGTCAGGTGCGCCTAGCTCCGGATATGACCGTCGAAATTATCAAGTAAAATCGCTTATAGCCGTTATCGCGACGAAAATGGATTTAAGGATATCCGCGGAATGGCAATTAAAATGAAAGACCGGATTGAACTTCCCTGGTTTCAATCCGGCCGGATCCAGACGGGCGCCGCTCAACCGCTCGCGGCCCGTTATTCGTCTTTTGGACAATTCCCGGCTATCCAGCCGTAAAATCTGTCAACCCAGCGTTTTCCGGAGGCCTGTCGCCATTCGGCTAAGCGAATTTATCCTGACCTACGCCTACGGAAAAATCGGATTCGCGCTCGCGAAATTTTTGCTGAAGCATGATGGGCAACGTGTCGGGATCAGAAGGATCGTACTCGAACATCACCGCCGTGCCGTAGCAGGTGAAATATTTGCTGCCATCAGGATGAAAAGCCACGTTCTCGTTGTATCCGAC